>JBGPPG010000009.1:0-48871 GCA_041488455.1 Gemmatimonadota bacterium | reverse complement strand
TCAGGTGAACTTCGCGCCCAGCCAGAAGAACACGCTGGTGATCAACACCGCCTCGAACGCGAGCGGGTGGGCGGCGACGATCTCCAACCCGGGTTACTCGCCGGGCTCGTGCGGCCTCTTCGTCGGCTCGACCTTCTCGGCTTCCGGCACGCCCGCCGTGGCCACCCAGGAAGGCATCGGGGTCTGCCCGTAATGTAGGACTTGGTTCCAAGCATAAGGCGAGGGCGGGAGAAGGTTCCCGCCCTCGTCGCTTTTTCTGCCCAGGACGCCCTCGTACTGCTCGACCAGCAGGTCCACCTCGCGCTCCCAGTCCCGCCCGACGGCGAACGCGCGCGCCGCCTGGGCCATGGCGTTCCGGGAGTCCTCGTCGCGAAGCACCCCCAGGATCGCCAGGGCGAACTCGTCGGCGTCGCCGGGCTGCACCAGCCGCCCGGTCAGGCCGTCGCGGACGTTGTCGCGCATGCCCCCGGCATCGGCCCCGATGACGGGCAGGCCGGAGGCCATCGCCTCCAGAGCCACGAGACCGCAGGTCTCGGTCGCGGACGGGAAGGCGAAGAGGTCCGCGTCCGCATAGAGGTCGGCGAGAGTTGTCCGGTCGAGGAATCCGAGCCGGCGCACGAAGGGCAGATCGCGCCGCACTCGATTGGCTTCGGGGCCGTCTCCCGCGATGCAGAAGAGGGTGCGCTCGCCCACGGCGGCGTGGACCGCCCGGAATGCGCCCACGAGCGTATCCATGCCTTTCTCCACTGCGAGCCGCCCGACGTACAGAACCAGCGTCTTGCCCGCCGCACCCATCGCCCGGCGGCGGCGCTCGTCCCGGCGCGTTGGCGTGAAGAGCCGGCAATCCACGCCGCGGCCCCAGGTAACCGCGCGTGGAAGGCCCAGCGCGCGCAGCTCGCCGCGCGTCACATCGCTGGGGGTCTGGGTGGCGCGGGCTGGGTGGTGGAACCAGCGGAGGTAGCGGCGGCTCAGCCCGACCGCCCACCCGCCGAGATACCGACCGGCGTACCGGGGAAAGTCGGTGTGAAACGAGGTGACGAGCGGGCGGTCCGATCGGCGCGCCCAGGCCCGGCCGAAGCTCCCCAGCGGCCCTTCGGTGACCGCGTGGACGAGATCGGGATCGAAACGGTGGATGACGCCGGAAAGACCACGCCCCCACGGCCAGGAGAGCCGGACGGCGGGGTAGAGCGGGCAGGCGATCGAAGGGGCTCGATGGATGTCCGGCTCGTCGTCGGTCAGGTCGGGATAGGCCGGCGCCAGCACCTGCACCGCGTACCCCCGCTCGAGCAGCCCCCGGCGCATCGTGGCCAGGACGGTCGTGACCCCGTTGACCTCGGGGAGATACGTGTCGGTGGCGAGCGTGATCCGCACACCGAAGGCTTACCGGGGCTGTCTACGATCGTGCCACGGCGGGGTAAAGGCTGTGCAACGGAGGCGGCAGACCGGCCTCTTCCTCCTCGGCGGCGGTTTCGGTGTCGGTCCAGGTCACGAGCTCGAACTCGCCGTCCCAGCGCTCGACGATGGCGGTGCAGTGCTCGATCCAGTCGCCGCAATTCATGTAGGTGAGCCCCTCGAGCTCCCGGATGACCGGCTGATGGATGTGTCCGCAGATCACCCCTTGGGCGCCGACCGACCGGGCCCGCTCGGCCAGCACCCGCTCGAAGTTGCCGATGTAGACCGTAGCCCGCTTGACGCTCGCCTTCACGGCGCGGGAGAAGCTCCAGGGCTCGAGCCCCACCAGCCCGCGGGCGCGGTTGCCGACGGCGTTGAGCCAGATGAGCCCATCGTATGCGTGGGCGCCCAGGCGGGCCAGCAGCGGGTGCGCCTGGACCACGGCGTCGGCCTCATCCCCGTGGGTGACGAGAAACCGGCGGCCGTCCAGCGCCTGGTACAGCGCCTGGCGGGTGACCTGGATGTTCACCAGACCGCTCAGCGCGGCGATGTCGTCGTCGTGATTTCCCGGGAGGTAGACGATCTGCTGGCCACGCTGCGCGCGCTTGAGAACGTGGCGCACGAGTTTGTTGTAGGCCGGCTCCCAGCGCACTCTGCGCCGCATCATCCAGAGATCGATGATGTCGCCGACGAGGTACAGACGCTCGCTCGGAGTTGCCTTGAGAAACGTCAGCGCCGCCTCGGCCCGACACCCGGTCAGGCCGAGGTGGAGATCGGATAGGAAGATGCTGCGGACGGCGGCCGGCATCGCCCGAAGGGTTTCCTCCGGGCGCGGCGCGGGGCAAGGGCCGGGGCCAAGCCGTTAACGGACTGTTACCAGAGAATCGGTCAGGCCCGCTTCACGAGGCGAATCAGGTACAACAGGAGCAGGGCCCCAATTACGGCCGTCACAAGGGCCCCCAGGATGCCACCGGCTGCGATCCCGAACAGGCTGAAGACCCAGCCGCCCAGAAACGCCCCGATGATGCCGATCACCAGGTCGCCCAGAAGGCCGAATCCGCTACCCTTCATGATCTTGCCTGCGAGAAATCCCGCAAGAATTCCGATACACAGGAAGAGAATCAGACTCTGGGTCGGCATGGCGCCCTCTTTTCTGGTGGAGGCTTGGCTGCAGGCTCAGGCAGAACCTATTGCGGACGCCAGCGTTCGCCAGCACCGCCCCGCGCAGTAGCTCCCCCGTCCGCCCTCCCCCTTCCGCCCGCTTTGCCCGCTGCGCACATTCGGAGAGTCATGGTCCACATTCTGCTCATCGAAGACGATGCTCCGATTCGCGGGCTCCTGACGCGGATGCTCATGGGCGCCGGGCACCAGGTGACCGCGGCCGCCAACGGTGCCGATGGACTCCGCCTGTGGCGCGAGCAGGGTGCCGACCTGGTGCTCACGGACATCGAGATGCCCGGCGTCAACGGCATCGAGGTGATGCTGCAGCTCCGCTCCTACGCGCCAAAGCTCCCGGTGATCGCGGTGTCCGGGGGCGCCAGGTCCCGGGACCTCGATCTGCTTGGGACGGTCGGGTTGCTCGGAGCCGTCGGCCTGCTCCAGAAGCCGTTCACGGGCGCCGCGCTCAAGGCGGCGATCGCGGAGGCGCTGGCGCAGGCCGATCCCAATCCCCCCTGAGCGACTACGGTAGAGGCATCAGGTCGGCGTCCAGGACCTGAAGCGCGTGGGCCTGCTCCATCGCCGAGTCCATGTCGTTGAGCCACGTCTCCCCCACCACGAAGATGATCGCCGAGTTGCCCGGCGCGAGCATGGTCCGGATCTGGTCCGCGTTCGCTTTCGAGATCCCTGCCTGATCCCCGCCCGGCGATCGGCCGAGGAGTGCCACCACCCCGTCCACCGACCTGGTCGCGCGGGCGCTCGTCTTCGCGGCGTTCATCTTCCCCTGCCTGTCCTGCACCGTGAGGTTGCCCTTCTCGTCTTTCGAGACGACGGCGTACGCCTCCACGTGCCCGGCCCGCTCGGCTTGTGCGGCCATCATGTTGTCCGCTGTCTCCTTCGCCGCCGTCTGGCCGGGGAAGACGACGAAGATCACGCTCATCGGAGCGGTATCCGCCTCGATGGCGCCGGTTTCCTGCGCGGCCGCTCCGCGCGTGCCCAGCACGAGAAGCCCGGCGAGCAGCAGGGGTGTGAGATGTCCCGCGCCTAGGCGGGGTCTTCGATCGGTTGTCATGGCTGTCTCCTTGTGACCGCGTCCTGCGCGATATGGCCGACAGCCAATAACTACGCCGATCCCCGGGAGCCCGCTGCCGGGCAGATCGGAAGCAGCCTGTCCCGGTTGCCCGCAAAAACGGGCGTTCGACCCGCGGCGGGCCGGCACCGGGGGGGAAAACAAACGGTGTCGCACGTGACGGCACCATCGCCGCCGGATGCGACACCGCTCACCGCTCTCGGATCGGGTTAGCTATGCCGGCCTGGGCTCCGGGTCCTCGTCCCGGGTCTTGAGCGCCACGCGCTCCCCCCGCCGCACGCCCCCGCGGAACTCGAAGTGGGTTTCATCGAGCGGGCGTTCGCCCAGCTCCTCGACCGAGCTGACGCCGCGAGCCTCGAGCAGAAGCACGGTGGCCTCATCTGCGGCCAGCCAATCGCCGGCAGGCACTCGGGGGTACATCGAGGCGAATTCGGGCCGGAGGCGGCACTCTCGACGGGAGGACCGGTCGCCCCGGCGGCGCAGGCGCGGCGGCGCGCGCTCGGCGCCCGGAGACTGGTCGGTCCCCGCTGCGGAAGATTGACCGCGGAACTCGAAGTGACTGTCGGGCAGCAGACGGGGGCCGAATCGGACGGCCTTCGGCTGGGTGAGGCTCCAGACAAGCAGGCGGCGACCGAGAGCCGATGCGGGCTCCCAGACGCCGGGCATCAGCGCGGGATACAGGTGGGCGTGCTCGGGCCTGAGCCGCGCTTCACGGGAAGAGGTTTGCATGGCTGCACCCTCGGGAGGGGGTTTTTCACCCCTGTGGAGTCGAGGTTACCCCTCGTACTGGGAAGCGTCAAGCCGATTCATCGGCTCCCCGCAGGCGATCCATGCTCCACACGCCCGCTCCCCGTGACGCGATATAGAGGAAGACGAAGCAGAAGACGACAGGCAGCTCGCCGTGGTTCAGGATCGGCACGAGGCCTCCACTCGGCACGTGCACGTAGAAGAACGCGATCGCCATCTCGCCGCTCGCGATGAACGCGGCCGGGGTGGTGAAGAGGCCCAGCATCATGAGCGGGCCGCAGGTCATCTCGATGAAGCCGGCGGCGATGAAGATCGGCGGACCACTCCAGACCGGGTGGCCGCCCAGGACGCCGAAGAGCTTCTGGGCGCCGTGGCACACGTAGATGAACGGCACGACGATGCGCACGAGGGCGTAGAGCTGCTCGGAGTGGCGGCCCAGGAACGCGCGAAGGGCGGACATGACTATCCAAGGGTTGGGGAATGGAGGCCGTCAGGGCGGGGCGGCGGCGGAGTCGAGCCGGGCGCTGCGGCGCTGCGCGGAGTCGCTGACGTCGAGGGCCCGCTGCACCACCCCAGCGCCGGGGACCTTGGACTGGCCGATGATGCTGTCCCGCTCCCGCTCGGTACGGCCGGTGCCGGCGGTGACGCCGCTGCCCTTGCAGCCGGCGAGGATGAGGGCGGCCGCGAGGGCCGCGAAGGGGCGGATGGGCATGCAAGGGCTCCGGACAGGGCGAGGCAATCGCTGAATCGTACGAGGTTTCGAACGGCGGGGCCAGGCGGGAGGGGAGGCACGTGGCCGGCAAATCCTTGCCGCCCGCTCTTCGGGCCGCATTATTTCCCCACACGGATCGGACGCTCCAGCCGGCTGACGGGCGGCGTCCCCCGCCCCCCTGGTTCTCCGGTTGCGAGGCAGGCAATGGCTACGATCCTGTGCGTAGACGACGAAGCCGCGGTCGGTGTCGTGCTGGAACACACCCTGGCCAAGCTGGGTCACATTCCAGTGCTCGCCGGGAGCGTCACTGAGGCGATGGAAGCGGTCGCGCGCGGCGACATCGACCTCATCATCGCCGACTATGTCATGCCTGGCTCGACCGGGCTCGATCTGCTGCAATTGCTCGCTGAACGCGGACACCGGATCCCGGTCATTATCATGACCGGCTATTCGAGCATCGAGAGCGCGGTCACCTCCATCAAGAGCGGGGCGATCGACTACCTCACGAAACCGGTTCGACCGGAGACGCTGGAGATCGCCGTCGATCAGGCGCTGGAGGTGATCCGGCTCCGTCGGGAAAACGAGTCCTTCCGCACCGAAATCCGTCAGCTGCGCGGCTCCCGTGCGCTGATAGGCGAGAGTCCAGCCTTCCGGCGGGTCATGGAGACGATCGCCGCTGTCGCGCTGACGCGCGCGACGGTGCTGCTCGAGGGCGAATCGGGCACCGGCAAGGAGTTGTTCGCGCGGGCCATCCATGACCAGAGCCCGCGGGCGGACCAGCCGTTCGTGACGGTGAACTGCGCGGCGCTCCCGGAGGGGCTGGTCGAGAGTGCGCTGTTCGGCCACGAGCGGGGTGCATTCACCGGGGCGACGGCGCGCGCCGCGGGGGCCTTCGAGCGCGCGAACGGCGGGACGCTGTTGCTCGACGAGATTTCCGAGATGCGCCTCGACGTCCAGGCGAAGCTGCTCCGCGCGATTCAGGAGCAGGAGTTCGAGCGCGTGGGCGGCTCTCAGTCGATCCGCGTGGACGTTCGGCTGATCGCCACGACCAATCGGGAGCTCAAGGTCGAGGTGGATGCCGGCCGCTTCCGAAGCGATCTCTACTATCGGCTCAACGTTGTGCCGATCCGGACGCCGCCGCTTCGGGAGCGGGTGCAGGACATCCCGCGGCTGGCGCACTATTTCCTGCACCGGGCGGCCGACACGCTCGGCACGCGGGTCGTGCGGATCGCGCCGGAAGCGATGGCTCTGCTTCAGCGCCAGACCTGGCCCGGCAACGTCCGGGAGCTGGCCAATGTCATCGAGCGTGCGGCGATTCTCGGCCGCGGCGACACGATCCTCCCGTCGGCGGTCACCGATCATCCGCCGGGGAAGGAACCGACCGCTGACCCCGCAGCCGCTGCAGGGAGCGCGGGATCGCCGGATATCGGCCCTGAAGCCGAGGTCGTCTTCGACCTCGACGAGCTCAAGCGGCGGGCGATCGAGCGTGCCCTGGCGGCCACCCGTGGCAACCGGACTCGTGCTGCACGGCTGCTCGGCATCAGTGAGCGTACGCTGCGCAACAAGTTGAACCAGCCCAAGGCTGCACCGGAAAATTGAGCCGACGGGCCGGCAGGCCCCCCTCCGCACGTCCGGAAAATCCTTCCCATCCGCTTGGAGTCCGACGTTCCACCGGGTCGCGGCTCCGCTCGGCCGTAGGCTGCTAACCTCAAGCTGTGATGAATGTTAGACTCCGTCAGCCGGGCCACGGTCGCCGTGTCTCGTCCCCGGTACGACGCTTGCCCCTCCGGCTGGCGTCACCGGAATCCCCGCGGTTCGAAGGCGAGCCGCATTCAGTCGGCCAAGGAGCGGAGCATGAGCAACGTAGCGGGCCCCGCCCCAGTCGCCGTGACCGGGCGCGAGGGCGGCTCAACGAGGATCAAGCGGTCGGTGTCCCCGTCCGAGCAGGGGTTGTGGATGCGCTACCGGCTCGCCGGTGACCCCGACGCCGGCTCTCAGCTGGCCAAGCAATACCTGGGGCTGGTTCGCCATGTCGTACGGAGCATGGTGCGGCTTGTTCAGATCGACCCGGCCGATCTCGAGAGCGCAGGGATGCTTGGGCTCCTGCGGGCGCTCGACGGCTTCGATCCATCACGGGGTCTCGCGTTCAGCACGTACGCCGTACGCCGAATTCGGGGAGCCATACTCGACGACTTGCGCGCGCGCGATACGGCGTCCCGCTCGACGCGGGGCAACCTGCGCCGGCTGGCCGTCGCCACGTCCCGGCTCGAGCAGCGCCTTGGACGCCCACCGAGGTCCGGCCAGGTCGCGGAGGCGCTGGGAATCGACCTTGCTACGCTCTGGCGCTGGCAGGCGGCGCAGGCGCATGCGAGCACGCTGTCCTTGGACGACGCGATGGGCTCGGCTTGGTTCGAGGCCGGCGTGGGAACGGCAGCGTCGCAAGAGTGCGTCCTGGAGGCGGAGCAGGGCGACCGCCTGCAGGCGGCGATCGCGCGGCTGCCCGAGCGGGAGCGGGCCGTGGTCGTCCTCTCCTATTACGAGGGCCTCACGCTTCGGCAGATCGGAGACCGGTTGGAGGTGACGGAATCCCGGGTCTCGCAGATCCGGAGCGACGCCGTGCGCCGCCTCCGGGCCTTGTTGGTGGCGGAGGCGGCGCCGTCTCTGGGCGCCGCATGAGTCGCGTGGTCGTGATAGACGACGAGGAACCGATCCGCCGCACTCTGAAGTTGCTCCTCGAGCGGGCCGGTCATGAGGTCGTGCTTGCCTCCGACGGGAAGGAGGGCTTGCACCGTTGCCGCGATACGGTGCCGGATCTCGTGATGACCGACATTCACATGCCACAGCTCGACGGGATCGCGGTCGCGATGGCCCTCCGGACCTCCGCCCCCGCGCTCCCGGTGATCGTGATGTCGGGCGGCGACCGGACCGAACGACTGGATCTGCTCGGTGGCGCTCTGCTGCTCGGCGCCGTTCGCGTTCTGCGGAAGCCCTTCACTCTCGATGAGGCCCTGACCGCGATACAGGGTGCTCTGGGCCGGTGAGCCAGCGGAAGACCGAGCACTCTGGCGGGGCGCCGTCGCAGCTCCGTCCGGCAGTGCCCCGCAATAGGATCACCCGGCCGCGGCGCGCCAGGTCGCGAGCTCGACCACAAACCGCGCTCCGAGCGGCGTCGGCTCGTGGTGCACCGAGCCTGTGCTCTCCTCCAGCAGCCATCGGGCGACCGGTAGCCCGAGCCCCGCAAGCACCTGGCCTGTCTTGGAGGTGACGAACGGCTGGAAGAGCCGGTCGCGCACCTCCGCGGTCATTCCCGGGCCGTCGTCTTCCACGACGAGCGTCACCCTCCCTCCGTCCTCGGCCACGCGGCCGCCGAGACGAATCGTCCCACGGCCCTGCTGGATGATCGCCTCGTGCGCGTTGAGGACGAGGTTGAGCAGCGCATGCGCAAGCCGGGCCTCGCTCCCGCGCACTGCGGGAAAGGACCGTCCCGGCGTTTCCCCGACGTCGAGGCGCACACCGGCATGATTGCAGGCGTGGAGCGCTGCGATGTGCTCGATCACACCCGCGATGGCGACGGGGCCCGGCTCGGCGGGGCCCGGGCCAAGCCGCAACGCGTGGTCAAGGAGGCGCAGGCGTTCCTGCAGCCGGGCGGAAGCCGTCCGGAGCGTGTCGCTGAGAGTCTGATCGGGAAGGGTGTCCGGCTGGGCCAGCAGATCCCCGACGAGCATGATGGCCTGCGCCGGACCGCGCACATCGTGCATGAGCCAGCGGCTGATCGTACCGTAAACTACCGCTCGGTTGGCTGCGATCAGCACCTCGCGGTCGCGCTCCGCTACTCCGTTCAGGTCCCCGGCTCCTGCGCCAGCCGGGCCAGCCGGCTCCGGACCTCGCGGACGCCGGGCTGAAGCTCCGGGTCTGCCTGCTTCCAGAGGTCCACGAACTTCTCGTAGTACAGCGCGGCGCGCTTGCGATCGTTGCGCGCCTCGTACAGCTCCCCCAGCCGCTTGTAGGAGGGGGCAAGCTGGTTGCGGTCCATCGCGAAGGTGAAAGCGCCCGGCGTTTCCAAGTAACGCTGATAGAGCACGCGCGCCGAATCGCTCTGCCCCTGCTGGTCGTAAACGGCTGCAAGCTGCGGCAGCCCGCAAACCCCGCACCCACCGGTTTCGGCGAACGCCTGCCGGTACGCCACGATCGCTTCCTGCGGCCGACCCTCCGCCTCCGCGACCGCGCCGTAGGTCAGACCGCGCCACGGTACGCTGCGGCGTATCGGTTCGGGCACCGCGGCCTCGTATTCCTTGAGATACCTGCGGGCCTGGTCCGGCCGGCGTGCGCGGGCGTACACCTCGGCGATGTCGAGATAGGGCCGGTCGGCCGGTGGTATCGAGTCGAGTGGGTACTTCACCAGCGCCGCGGACACCGCGGCGAGCGCGTCGCGCTGCCGGTCGCGGTAGCGGACGTCCAGCAGGGCAAGGTTCACCGCGCCACGGATGTAATCCCGGGGGAGGCCGCGGGCCTCCCCCGCGGCCATGAAATCGCGCTGGCGCTGCGCCGCATCGGCCAGTCGGCCCTGTGCCTCGGCCGACACGGCGAGCAAGCCGCTGCTGTTGGCGAGCCAGAGCGGACTCGTAGCCCCCGCCTCACGGAGCCGTCGCAGGACGGTGTCCGCGGCCGCATAATTGCGTCGGGATAGATAGAGCATGCCCTCCAGCTCCAGGGGCGCTGGGCTGCCTGGCACCGCTCTCTTGAAAGCCGCCAGCGTGGACTCGGCGGCCGAGGTCCGTCCCTGCGCGAGCTGCGCCCAGGCCGTGTTGTCGAAGAACGTGGCGGACGTGCCTGTCTGCATCGCTCGCGTCGCGAGGCTCTCCCCTTCCGCGTAGCGTCGCTGCTTCACGAGGAGGCTCGCCAGGTTGTTGAGAGCGACGTCGTTGTCCGGATCGAGACTGAGCACGGAGCGGTACGCCGCCGCGGTCTTGGCTTCATCATACTCGGCGCCCGTGTAGTAGTAGGCGACCGCGAGCTCGCGCTCCACATCCGGCAAACGGTCGCGGTGCGCGTAGGCCTTGGTCGCGGCCTCGATCGATCGGGTGTTGGAGAGGTTCGCGTTGTCGAGGCTCACCGCCAGCTTCCGATACGCCATGGCGAAGCCGGTGTCGAGGGCGATCGCCTCCTCGAGCAGCGGGATCGCCTCCTCCGGGCGATCCTGGTCGTCGTACCGGACCGCCTCGGAGTACTTCCGCAGCGCCGGCAGCGACGCCGTGGTGACCCGCTCGAGCGGGACGCTCTCCCGGATCGTCACCAGGGACTCGCCGATCCGCTCTCTCAGCTTGGCGGACAGCCGGTCGATCGCCTTGAGCAGCTCGCCCGGTCCGTCGGCCGTCTCCCGTACCGCCGTGAGCACCCGACCGTCGGCTGCATCGAGGAGACTCGCGGACAGCACGTAGCTCGTCCCGACCGGGTCTATCTGGCCGGTCACTACCGCCTTGATTCCGGATCGCTCGGCGACCTCGCGGGCGAGGGCGGGAGCCAGCACGCCACTGGCCGGCCGCTCCATGCGACGGAGCGCATCGGAAATCTCGGTCCCGTCCACCAGCCGGAGCGACTGCGATTGCTGGAGATCCACCCGGAAGGCCTCGGTGACCGACGGTCCGAGCGTAGAGTCGGACGCCCGGTTCTCGAAGTCGGCGAGAATCAGCCGATCCCGGTTCTTGAGGACACCAGATGCGACCAGGGTCCCCACGGGACCGATTCCCAGCAGCCGCATGGCGGTGTACCCGCCTGCCACTATCGCGAGTCCGGTGAACGCGAGCGCGCCGCCCAGGATCGCCTTGCGCCAGGTGAGCCACCGCGCCACGCCGGTCTCCGGCACAGCCGCGAGTATGGCCGATGTGCGCGCCACGGCGCGGCGCCGCTCGTTGAGCCCGGTGAACAGCATGATCGGGAGCCCGATCAGCAGCAGCAGGCCGGCGCCCCACAGCACCCAGTCGGGAAGTCCGAGCCGATATACGAGGAAAGCCACGACCGCCAGCACCAGCACCGCCGCCACCCCGAACGCCACCGTCACCCGGACCGGGTGCGCGCGCCGGATTGCGGCCTCGGTGGCACCGGAGATCACCGGCTGCACCTGGGTCGGAGCCTGCTCCCCGCTCGGCGTGGTCGTGCCCTCGAGCGGACCGACGAGATCCGCGGCATTTTGGGGCCGCGCCTCCGGCCGCTTCTCGAGGCAGCGCATCACCAGGCTTGCCAGCGCCGGCGGGCAGCCGGGCACACGTGAGAGCAGCGGCTCGGGCGCCTGGGTGATGTGCGCCGCCAGCACCTGCTGGGGAGAGCGGCTGTCGAACGGCGTCCGCCCGGACAGCATCTCGTAGCCCATGATGCCGAGGGCGTAGATGTCGGCGCGGTGGTCGATATTGGGATCGGCCACCGCCTGCTCCGGCGCCATGTAGGCCGGCGTGCCCAGGGTCATGCCGACGGTCGTGAGGCCCTCGCGGTCCGCGGCGTCGCTCACCGCCTTCGCGACGCCGAAGTCCATGACCATCGCGTGGCGGCCCGAGAGCATCACGTTCTCGGGCTTGATGTCGCGGTGCACGAGGCCTTGGGCGTGCGCGTACGCCAGCGCGTCAGCGACCTCGCCCATGTAGCGGGCGGCGTCGGCAGCCGGCAGCGGGCCGTCGCGCACCAGCTTGGCGCGGAGTGGCTCGCCATCCACATACGGCATCACATAGTAGAGAAAGCCGCCGGCCTCTCCGGAGTCGTGCAGGGGCAGGATATGGGGGTGGGTGAGCTGCGCGGCGATCTCGATCTCCCGGAGGAAGCGCGCGCCGCCGATCGACTCCGCCAGCTCCGGCCGCAGCACCTTCACCGCCACGCGCCGTCGGTGCTTCAGGTCCTCGGCGAGGTAGACCGTGGCCATCCCGCCCTGGCCCAGCTCCCGCTCGATGCGGTAGCGGTCGGCGAGCGCCGCGGCGAGGCGGGACGCGAGGTCGGATCGGCGGGTCTCGGTCATCTCAGGTCCCCGGCTCCTGCGCCAGCCGCGCGAGCCGGCCCCGCACCTCTTTCACGCCCGGCTGGAGCTCGGGATCGGCGTCCTTCCACAGCGCCACGAACTTCTCGTAGTACTGCACCGCGCGCTTTCGGTCGCCGCGCGCCTCGTACAGCTCCCCTAGCCGCTTGAGGCTGGGGGCGAGGGTGAGGCCGCTCGCATACATACGGTTCATGGTCGGCGTGGTGACGAGCTGCTCGTACGCGACGAGCGCGGAGTCGGGTTGGCCCAGACGATCGTAGACACCGCCGATTTCATAGAGCCCGCAGATGCTGCAGCCGCCCGACTCCTCGTTGTACTTGCGGTAGGCCGCGATCGCGTCGCGATGGCGCCCCTCCGCCTCCGCCACGTAGCCGGTCGCGAGGTCGAGGCTGAAATCGCCGACGCGCAGCGAGGCCGGCACGGCCGATTCGTAATCCCGAAGATAGCGGCGCGCCTGGTCCGGCTTCCCGGCCAGTGCGTAGAGGCGCGCCAGGTCCGTGTAGGGCCGGTCGAGCGCGGGCAGCGAGTCGAGCGGGTGGCGGCTGACTGTGGCGGCCAGGGCGGCGATGGCATCGGCCGGCCGGTTACGATAGCGGATGTCGATTTCGGCGATGCCCGCCGCCGCGTTGAACACGTCCTGGGGAGCCCGGCGGCCCTCGCCCGAGGCCATCAGGTCACGGAGAAATCGCTCCGCATCCCCGAGCCGGCCCTCGGTTTCCCGCAACGTGGCGAGCGAGATGCTCGTGTAGGTCTGCCAGAGCGGACTCGCCCGCTGCGCCAACCTGGACCGGCTGATCTGGCTGTCCGCGCTCGCAAAGCTGTCCTGAGCAGCGGCCAGCTCGGCGCTCACCGCCGTCAGGCCCGAATTGCCCGGAATCCGCTTCTCCGCGAGAGCGAGCGTGGCGTGCGCCGCGGCGAAGTTGCCCTGGGCCACCTGGGCGATGACGGCGTTGCGGACGAAGGCCGTCCCGCGCCCGATGCGGGCCGCGTGCACCGCGAGGCTCTCCGCCTCCGAATACCGGCGCTGCCGCATCAGCACGCCCGAGAGGTTGTTGAGCGACACGAGATTGTCCGGGTCTATCGCGAGCGCTGCCCGATAGGCCCCGGCCGCTTTCGCGGGGTCGTATTCGACAAAGCTGAAATAGAAACCGGTCGCCAGCGAGCGCTCGAGCTCCGGCAGGCGGTCCCGAAGCGCGTACGCCTTGGTGGCCGCGGCTGTCTCTTCCGCGGCCGACTGCCCCGTGTTGCCCAGCGCCACGGCGAGCTTGCGCCACGCCATGGCGAAGCCGGTGTCTAAGGCAACGGCCTCGCGGATCATCGGGATCATCTCGTCGAGCCGATCCTGCTCTTCGAGCCGCAGTGCCTCGGAATACTTGCGCAGGGCCGGCAGCGAGGCCGTCGTCACTTGCTCGAGCGGGGGCTTCTCCCGGATCGTCACCAGCGACTCGCCGATCCGCTCGCGCAGCTTGCTCGAAAGCCGGTCGATCGCGCCGAGCAGCGCACCCGGATCGGCGGCGGTCTCCCGAACGGCCGTGAGCACCTGTCCGTCACTGGCGGAGATGAGGCTGGCCGAGAGGACGTAGCCGCTCCCGACGGGATCGATCTGTCCGGTCACCACTGCCTTGATGCCCTGGCGCTCGGCCACCTCGCGTGCGAGCGCCGGTCCGAGCGTGCCCGCGCTCTGGCGCTCCATCCGCTGGAGCGCGTCGCGCACCACCTGCTGGTCGATCAGGCGTACGGTAGGTGATTGCGAGAGATCCACCCGCATCGCCTCGGTGAGCGACGGACCGAGCGTCGTGTCGGCCGTGCGGTTCTCGAAGTCGGCGAGCAGCAGCGGCTCGCGGTTCTTGAGCACGCCGGAGGCGACGAGCGTCCCGACCGGGCCGATGCCCATCACCCGCATGGCCGTGTAGACCGCGGCGAGAATCGCCAGCGCCAGGAACGCCAGCCCGCCCCCCAGGAGCGCCTTGCGCCAGGTGAACCACTGCCCCACGCCCGCCGTGGGCGGCGTATACACAGCGGTGGTGCGCGCGATCGCACGTTGCCGCTCGTGGTGACCGGTCAGCAGCATGATCGGCAGCCCGACGGCGAGCAGCACGATCGCGCCGTAGAACACCCAGTCGGGGAGCCCGAGCTTGCGGACCAGCACCCAGACCAAGGCCAGCACGAGCACGGTCGCCACCCCGAACAGGAGCGCGACCCGGCCGGGCTGGGCCCGCCGGATCGCCGCTTCGGTGCCGGACGACACGATGGTCTGCGCGCCGGTCGGCGACAGCCCGCCGCTCGGCGTCGTCATCGCGTCGAGCTGCGGCACCAGCTCGGCCGCGGATTGCCACCGGTCTGCCGGCCGCTTCTCCAGGCAGCGCATGACCAGGCCGTTGAGCTGGGGGGAGACGGTGGGCCGGTAGCGGGTGACGGGGTCAGGTTGCTGGGTGATGTGGGCCGCGAGGAGAGCTTGCGGGGTGGGGGCCGTAAACGGCGGCCGGCCACAGAGCAGCTCGTAGGCGAGGGCGCCGACGGCGTAGATGTCGGCGCGATGGTCCACGTGGGGGTCGGCGGCCGCCTGCTCCGGCGCCATGTAGGCCGGCGTCCCCAGGGCCACGCCGAGGCTCGTGAGCGAGCCGCCGGCGTTGCCGCTCGACGCGCTGACCGCCTTCGCGACGCCGAAGTCGGTCACGACCGCGTGGCCCTCGGAGAGCAGCACGTTGTCGGGCTTGATGTCGCGATGGACGACGCCGTTGCGGTGGGCGTAGGCCAACGCATCCACCACGTCCCGGAGAATCCGCATGGCCTCCGTGACCGGCAGCTCCCCCTCGCGCGCGAGCTTCACCCGGAGCGATTCGCCCTGGATGTACGGCATCACGTAGTAGAGGAGGTCGCCCGAGGCGCCGGCGGTGAGGAGCGGCACGATGTGGGGGTGCTGGAGCTTGGCCGCGAGCTGGATCTCGCGCTCGAACCGATCGGCGTTCACGCCGGCGCCCATTTCCGGGGGCAGGACCTTGATGACGACCTGCCGGCCGAGCCGGGCTTCCTCGGCCAGGAAGACGTGGCTCATCCCCCCGCCGCCCAGCTCGCGCTGGATGCGGTAGGAATCGCCAACTACGCGCTGGAGGCGCGCTTGGAGGTCGATGGTGAGGCTCCCGGTGGCAGGAAAGGCGAAGGAAAGCTACGGCGGGCGGGGGTCGGAGGCCAGTCAGGGGTGGCGGGACTCCACCCAAGGGGAGGGACGAACGCGACGGGCCGCAGGCCTGGGTTCGGCACCACGATGTGCTACTCCGACTGACGCCGCACAGCAGCGACCAGCGGTCGCCGACGACGTCGAGGGCCTTAGCTAGCCTACATTCATTCTCAAATCCGTGTCCCATGCTTGCCGGGCGAAGGACGCCCGTTCAACTCTGCCGAGAGAAATCGTGATGAACGCCGAGCCGCTCTACGCCGACTTCGACGCTGAGTTCGCCACCACCCGCCGCTTCCTCGAGCGGTACCCCGCTGGGAAGGACGACTGGCGCCCCCATCCGAGCTCACGCCCCCTCCGGGCGCTCGCGAACCACGTAGCCGACCTCTCCGGTCGCGGCACCATGATCCTCGAAACCGACGAAATGGACGTCGCCACGCGGCAGCCTAGACCGGAGCTCGGGACCGCCGCTGAGCTCGTCGGGATGTTCGACGCGAACGTGGCCACGCTCCGCACGGCTCTCGCCAGGGCGGAGCTCGCGTCGCTCGAGCAGCCGTGGATCCTCCGCGTCGGCCCCCGGATCCTCGTCCAAGCACCGAAACGGCTGCTGCTGCGCACGATGCTGATGAGTCATCTCATTCACCACCGTGCCCAGCTCGGCGTCTACTACCGCCTTCTCGGCGTACCGGTGCCCGGGGCGTACGGGCCCTCGGCCGACGAAGGGCTCGCGCCGTGACCAGGCCGGTCGGCTCGATCCCGGCACAGGAGCACGCCGAGCCAGATCAGCCAGATTGACTGCGCAAAGGTCACGACGCCGAATCCGTGCGCGTCCAAACGAAGCCGCGCGCCTCGGCGGGGACGGTCAGGAGCCGCTCGATGACCGGCGTGGCCACCAATCCACTCGCCACCGCGGCGGACATGATGGCCACGGCACCGAACCCGTAGGCGACCAGCGCGGCGGTCGTGAGACCGGAGGGGATACACCAAGGCCCCGGCACCATTCCGTGGGGCGGTGCGGCTAAGCCGTTCGAACGTGTCCTCGATGGATCCGAGCAGCCCCACGCCAGGCGAAGTCTCCGCTGCACATTCTTGCACGCGACGGCCAGCCACGGCAACGCGGCGGTTGCGCTCCCCCGGCAATACTCGCATCGCTCGGAATCTTCTTCCGAACCAGTCCGCCGTCCCCGGTCCGGCCTCGGGCCGGCGATCCGCGTCCAATTCAATCTGAATCAGCGCTTTAGACTCTCGCGGCCGCCGTGGCCTCACGCTTGCCTTATCGGTCGGCAGCATTCGTTCCGTCGGGGGTTGTCGGCGGGCGGCGTTGCGCCGGACGGCGGACGTTCCGCCGCAGTCGGCAATCGACACGTTGCCAGGAGCTGGCATGCTGGTTCTGAATCGAAAAGTAGGCGAAGCCATCATCATCGACGGCGCCATTCGCGTGGTCTTACTGTCTACCGGTCGTCGAAGCGCTCAGCTTGGGATCGTGGCGCCGCGGGAGACCGCCGTTTTGCGGGAAGAGCTGACACCGGCCGAGGGCCCGCCCCAACCTGACGGTAGCGGGCGCGCCGCGGCCGCGCCGGAAGCGAGCTGACGGTGGCGAGGACTGCCGGCTGGGCGCCGAGAGTTCTGCTGGTGGATCGCCCCGACGCTTCGCGCCAGGCGATGCACCACGCGCTCATCTCTGCGGGCTACGAGGTGCTGCTGGCGGACCACGCGGACGAGGCGCTCGGTCTGGTGCGCCGGCACAGGCTCGCGGGTCTCCTGCTCGAGATCGACCTCGCCGGTCTGCGGACCGAGGAGCTCCTGTCGCGCGTGCTTCGCGAAGAGCCCGAGCTGGCCGTGGTGGTCGCGACGACCACGAACGACGGCGAGCGGGCCGCCCAATGTCTACAGCTTGGAGCGATGGATTTTCTCGTCAAGCCGGTCGAGAACCTGCGCCTCACGAAGGCCATCGAGCGCGCGCTGCGGGAGCGCGACGCACGGATCGGCCGGGCCCGGGCTCAACAGTTGCTCAGGGATGAGGTGACCCGGCTGTCACTGGACCTGCGACGTGAGCGTGCCGCGTCCGAGCAGCTCTCGGTCGGGACGCTGGAATCGTTGGTGTACATGATGGAGGTCCGCGACCGGCACCTCCCGGGGCATTCGCTGCGAGTCGCCCAGGTGGCAGCCTCGATAGCCGCGGAGCTTGGCCGAACCGACGACGAGATCGAGGCGGTTCGCATCGCGGGGCGGCTGCACGATGTGGGTATGATCTGCGTCGGGGAAGGGATCCTCTCCAAGCCAGGGCCGCTCAGCGAAACCGAATTCGCCCGGATGAAGGAGCACGTGATCATCGGGTCCGAGATCCTGGCGCCTATGCCGAACCTACGGGCTGTGGGCAGCTTCGTCCGGAGCCACCACGAGCACTGGGACGGCAGCGGCTACCCCGACGGTCTGGTGGGTGACTGTATCCCATGGGGCGCCCGACTCATCGCGGCGGCTGAAGTCTTCGACGCGCTCACGACCTCGAGGCCGTACCGGCGGGAGCAGCCTCTCGAGGAGGCGATCGAGCGAATACGGGAGATGAAGGGCACAGTCCTCGATCCGCAGGTGGTCGACGCGCTCGCCGCGACCGTAGACCGGCGCCGTGCGCTATCCTTCATCGACGGACGCGAACCTGCCTTGGCCCCGCCCGTCACGTCCGCCCTGATGGCTGGCTGACGCTACTGCAGCGCCGCGCCGGCTGCCGGCGCCGCCGGCGGCGTCTCGGCGTAGTGACAGGCGACTTGTGTCGCACCGACCTGCCGGAGGGTGGGCGGCTCCGTCCGGCAGCGCTCGCTCTTGGACGGGTGGAAGCACCGGGGGTGGAACGGGCAACCTGACGGCGGTGCCGAAGGACTCGGCGGATCGCCGGCCAGCACGACCCGGCGCTTCTTCCCCGCCGGATCAGGCTCCGGCACCGCCGAGAGCAGCGCCACGGTGTAGGGGTGCCGCGGCTCCCGCAGGAGTGCCTCCGTAGGGCCCGTCTCCACGATCTTACCGAGGTACATCACCGCGACGCGCTGGGCCACCTGCCGCACGACCGCGAGATCATGCGCGATGAAGAGGTACGACAGCCCGCGCTGGCGCTGAAGATCCGCGAGCAGGTTGAGCACCTGGGCCTGCACCGAGACGTCGAGTGCTGAGACCGGCTCGTCGCACACGATGAACGACGGCTCCACGGCGAGCGCACGCGCGATGCCGATGCGCTGCCGCTGGCCCCCGGAGAACTCGTGCGGGTATCGGCGCGCGAAGGCAGGGTCCAGACCGACTTCCTCGAGCAGCGCCGCCACCCGTCCCGGGATCTTCGCCTTGGGCACGAGCCGGTGGATCTCGATTCCCTCGGCGACGGCCGCGCCGATGCGCATGCGCGGGTTGAGCGAGCTGTACGGGTCCTGGAAGACGATCTGCATCCGCCGCCGCAGCAGGCGCAGGTTGCCGCGGTCGAGGGCGAAGACCTCGGCTCCGTCGAAGACTGCCCTGCCCGACGTCGGCTCCTGGAGCCGGAGCAGGGTCCGGCCCACCGTGGACTTGCCGCAGCCCGACTCGCCCACGAGGCCGAGGGTTTCGGCGCGCCCGATCTCGAACGAGACGCCGTCCACGGCCCGGACCGGCGGTCCCGGTCGCGCGAACACGCCGCCGCTCCGGTAGTGCTTCACCAGGTCGGTTACGCGGAGGAGTGGACCCCCATCCTTCTCACTTCTCACCTCTCACTTCTCACTTCTCACCTCTCACTGTAGTTCGAGCCAGCATCGCATCCGCTGCTCCGGCCCCACGTCGCGCAGCGCCGGCTCCCGACCGCACGGCTCGAACGCGTGCGGGCAGCGCGGGCGAAACCGGCACCCCGCGGGCCACGCGGCCGGCGAGGGCACGGTACCGGGGATCGGCCGCAGGCGCTCCACCGGACCCGTGAGACGCGGGATCGAGGCGAACAATCCCTGAGTGTACGGGTGCGACGGCCGGGCGAAAAGCGCCGCGGTGGACGCCTCCTCTACGATCTGTCCCGCGTACATGACCGCGACCCGGTCCGCCCGCCCCGCGACGATGCCCAGATCGTGCGTGATGAGGAGCACCGCCATCCCGCGCTCCGTCCTCAGCCGGTCGAGCACCTCGAGGATCTGGGCCTGAACGGTCACATCGAGCGCGGTGGTGGGCTCGTCGGCCACGAGGATCTCGGGTTCCGCCGCCAGCGCGATCGCGATCATGACCCGCTGCCGCATCCCGCCGCTCAGCTGGTGGGGGAACGACTCCGCCCGCGCCGCGGGGTCGGGGATGCCGACGTCGCGGAGCAAGGCCAGCGCCCGCTCGCGCGCCTCGCGCTTCGAGACGGGGAAGTGCGCCCGAATCCCTTCGGCGATCTGGTCGCCGACTCGAAATACCGGGTCCAGGCTGGTCATCGGGTCCTGGAAGATCATCCCGATGCGTCGGCCCCGGATCTCGCGCAGGGCATCGCCCTTGAGCGAGAGCACGTCCACGTCGCCAAGCTGGATCCGGCTCCCGGGCTCGATCCGGCCCGGGGCGGGCACCAGCCGGAGCAGACTCAGGCTCGTGAGACTCTTCCCGCAGCCCGACTCGCCCACGAGGGCCAGCGTCTCGCCCCGGTCGAGACTGAAGCTCACCCCGTCCACCGCGGCCACACGGCTGCCGTCGGCGCCCGGGAACGTGACCCTCAGATTCTCGACCTCGAGGACTCGGCTCATGACTGCCTCGGGTCCACCGCGCCGCTGAGCGCGTCGCCCAGGAGATTCACCGCGAGGACCGTCGCGGCGATCGCGAGGCCGGGAAAGATGCTCGTCCACGGCGCGGTGACGAGGACCGACTTCGCGTCGAAGATCATGCCTCCCCACGACGGTCGCGGCGGCTGGATGCCGAGGCCGAGAAACGAGAGGCCCGCCTCGAGCAGGATCACGTCGCCGACCCCCAGCGTCGCGGCGACCAGCAACGGACCCAGCGTGTTGGGGAACAGGTGCCGAAACATAACCCGCGCACGCCGGGCGCCGAGCGCCTCGGCACCGGTCACGAAGTCCTGGTGACGCAGGCGCAGCACCTCGCCGCGCACGAGCCGGCTGGTCCCGAACCAACCGGTCGTGCCGAGGATGACGATGAGCGCCGCCAGCGGGATGTGGTCCCAGACCGCGAGCAACAACAGCAGAATGAAGAGGCGGGGAATCGCGAGCGCGGCGTCCACGAAGCGCATGAGCGTGGCGTCCACCACCCCGCCCAGGTACCCGGCGACAAGCCCCACACCCGCCCCGATGGTGATCGAGACCAGGACCGCGAGGCCCGCGACCGCCAGCGAGATGCGCGCGCCCCCGACGACGCGTGCGAGCACGTCGCGGCTCAGCTGGTCGGTCCCGAACGGATGCCCCGGTCCGGGCGGCAGTGAGGCCTGGCCGATGACGTCCGGTTGCGCGGCGGGGTCGGGGAGGAACGGAGGCCCCGCGATCGCCAGCGCGGCGATGATGCCGAGCGTCACCAGGGCCGCGCGCCCCGACGGCTTGCGCCATACTCCCGCGGCCAGCGTTCCCGGCAGGTCCGTCAGGTCCATCGGATCCGCGGGTCGAGCAGCCCGTAGGCGATATCGGCGAGCAGCCCACCGAGCACGATGAGCGCGGACACCAGGAGCGCGGTGCCCATCAGCAGCGGGTAGTCCCGGGTTCCTACCGCGCCCGCGGCAAGCGACCCCAGGCCCGGCCACGCGAAGACCGATTCCACGAACACGGACCCGGTGGCGAGGATCGGCAGCCACAGCCCGGCCAGCGTGAGCACCGGGAAAAGGGCGTTCCGCCAGGCATGGCGCCGGAGCACGAGGCGCTCGGGAAGCCCCTTGGCCCTGGCCGCCACTATATAAGGAAGGGGAAGGACCTCCAGCATGGCGCGCCGCTGGTAGCGCATGGTGCTGGCGATGCTGACGATCACGAGGGTCGTCGCCGGCAGCACGAGGTGGGCCGCGACGTCGAGGCCGCGGACCCAAATCGGGGCGTCAGGCGACAGCAGCGGGTTCTGCAGGCCGCCTGCGGGGAGGAGGCGCAAGAGCACAGCCATGAGCCACGCGAGCACCAGGCCCAACCAGAACGACGGCAGGGCGTAGCCGGCGAGCGACGCGGCGGTGAGCCAGCGGTCCAGCGGGGTGCCGCGCCGCACCGCCTGCACGACGCCCAACCACAGCCCGAGACTGAAATTGATGAGCAGGACCGTCCCGCCCAGCAGCATCGTGGCGGGCAGCCGCTCGGCGATGAGCGACGTGACCGGGCGGCCGTACTCGATCGAGTCGCCGAGATCCCCGCGCCCCACGCTGGCGACCCACGTCACGAACTGGCGCCACACGGGCTGGTCGAGCCCGTACTGCGCGCGGAGATGCTCGATCTCCCGCGGCGATATCTGCTGCTCGCCGCTCAAGCGCGACAGCGGATCGCCGGGCGCCAGACGCATGAGAAAGAAGAGCAGAACGGCGACGAGCGCGAACGTCAGCAGGGCCTGGAGCCCGCGGACCACCAGCCATCGGGTCACCGGCTCCACTCCCGGACCCGGAGCCAGGAGGATTCTGCCCGGAGCGGCGCCTTTCGGAACCGTCGGCTCACGGCGTAGACGTACGCGATCGAGTACATCGGGACTGCGGGCTGATCGGCCTCGATGCGGCGCAGCACTTCCTGCCAGAGGCGCCCCGCCGCGGATCCCGGCGGAGACGTGATCGCCCGGCCGAGCAACGAGTCCACGCCGGGGTCGCAATAGTGGGCGACGTTGGTGCCGCCGCTGCACGACCAGCTCTGCGTGAGGCCGGAGGGCGTAGGGTCCTGGGTGGCCGAGGAGAAGTCGATGTCGAAATTGCCACGGGATCGGCGCTCGGCCCACACCGGACCCTCCAGCCGCTGGAGGTCGATCTGGATCCCGACGCCCCTGAGCTGCTCCTGCACCTGCAACGCTATCTGCTTCCGGGCTTCGCTGGTGAGCGGATAGTTGAGGCTCAGCGCCAGCGGACGGCCGTCGCGGGTGAGCACGCCGTCCTCGTTCCTCGTGACCCATCCGCTCTTCGACAGGAGCCGGCGCGCCTCGGCCGTGTCCTGGCCCGCCGCCGCGGGTGCGCTTCGCTGGATCCAGAGCAGCCGCGACGCCGGTCCGTACGGCACCTCTCCGTACCGGCCGAAGACCGACTGTACCATGCGCCTCCGGTCGAGCGCCAGCGCGATCGCGCGGCGCACGTTCCGATCGCCCAGGATCGGATGCGGCTTCGTGCTGTCCGTTCGGTCCCGCTGGTTGAATAGCAGATAGCCCAGCACCGGGGAGGCCAGCGGCACGACGCGAAGTCCGGGCGCTTCCTCCACCCGCTCTACGTTCGAGAGCGGTGGGGACGGGATGTTGTCGGTCGCATCCGCCTCGCCGCTGAGCAGGAGATTTACCCGAGCTTCCGGGTCGGCGGCGGTGCGAAAGAAGAGCCGCCGGATCTTCGGCGCCCCGAGGAAGAAGCCGGGATCGGCGGCCAGCTCGACGAACTGGCCCGGCACGCTCCGCACCCAGCGGAACGGCCCGCTCCCGACCGGATTGACTGCTGGGCATGGGCCGGCGTCCGCCGGCACCAGACCGGAGGGAATCGGCGCCACGTTGAAGGTGGCGTCGTAGAACTGCTCCGCGTACACCCGGTCGAACCGCATGACGACGCGGCGCTCTCCCTCGGCTGCGACGCTGACCAGGTGCCGGAGCAGCCCGGCCAGCTTGGGCGCGACTTTGGGATTCCGAGCGCGGTCGAAGGTGAACACGACGTCACCCGCCGTGACCGGCTGGCCGTTGTGCCAACGGGCCCGCGGGTCCAGGTCGAACGCAAGCGTGAGCGAGTCCCGCCGGGTCCACGACCTCGCCAGCACCGGCACGAAGCGCCGCTCGTCCGTCGTCACCAGATCAGGCGGAAGCTCGGCCAGGCGCAGGAAGAGCTGGTCGGCAACGTCGGAGTTGGCGGTGAGGTTCTGCGGGCCTTCCATGCAGGTCGGGATCGGCATCGTGGCCTGCTGGCCGGTCACGATGACGAGCGCGTCGGGGTCGCCGGTCTGCGCGCTGAGCGGCGCGCAGAGCGCCCATGCCCACGCTCCGGAACGGACCGCGAACCGCAGGATCGCAGAGGCCACGAAGGCTCCGAAGGGTGAGGGCGGGAATGGACGGAAGATAGTGCGTGACAGCGAGCCGGCGGAACGGGTCCCCTCAGCGCTCCCAGGTCCAGGCGTCCGAGCGATAGCCGTCCGCGGCCACAGCGGCTCGCTCGACGATGACATCCCCCCGATGGATGATGCGCCAGTCGGCGCTCCACCGCCGCGCTGCGGAGGCGATCCGCTCGGCCAGCTCCGTGAATCCCACCCGCCGGCCCAGGAGCGAAGCGAGAGAGCCCTCTCTGCCCTCTGGGGCGGCGTGCACCGACACCTCGGCCACGAGGCGCTGATCGCCGTCGAGCAGCACCGACCCGTGCTGGAGAAAGGCCGTGCGGGTGCGGAGCTGTGCGCTGCCGATCACCTTGCGCGCGTCCACCAGCACCTCACCGCCGGCAGGCGCCGCGAAGCACGCGCCGGCATGGGGTGCCGCCACCCGCGCTGGCGGCGAGGCGAGCGTGGGGCTCAGGCCGAGCCCATCGAGGGCGCAGGCGAGAGTCCGGTGGATTTCGAGGTACGTCTCGGCCAACGTCCCGAAAGTCGCCGCCGGCGCGGCGACCGCGTAGGTCAGCTCTGCGTCGTGCCAGACCGCGCGCCCACCGGTGGGCCGGCGCACGACGTCAAGCCCACGCTCGGCAATCCGGTCGCGCCGGTAGCGGCGGCGGGCCGGCTCGTGCCGCCCGAACGAGAGGCATGCCGGTGCCCACCGGTAGAGCCGAAGCACGCCCGCTCCGTCCGCTTCCGCGAGCCGCAGGAGCGTCTCGTCGATCGCCATGTTGAGAAAGCCGGGGCGGGGAACGTCATCCACCCAGAGGTGCCACGGCGTCGAATGCGCGCTCCCCGCTACGATGCGTACGCCTCGACCGGCGGGCACGTGCACACCAGGTTGCGATCCCCGTAGGCGCTGTCGATGCGCCCGACCGTCGGCCAGACCTTGTGCAGACGGGTCGAGGGCGAGGGGAAGGCCGCGCGCTCCCGCGGGTACGGGCGGCTCCAGTCGTCCGCGATCACCTGCTCCAGCGTGTGGGGCGCGTGGGTGAGCAGGTTGTCGCCCCGCGCGGCCACTCCCGCCTCGATCTCGCGGATCTCCTCCCGGATTCCGATGAGGGCGTCGCAGAAGCGATCCAGCTCCTCCTTGGACTCGCTCTCGGTCGGCTCGATCATCAGGGTCCCCGGCACCGGGAAGGAGACCGTGGGCGGGTGGAACCCGTAGTCGATGATGCGCTTCGCGATGTCCTCGACCTCCACTTCGGCCGACTGCTTAAACGGGCGCGTGTCGATGATACACTCGTGCGCCACGAGCCCGTGGGCCCCGCTGTAGAGCAGCTCGTAGTGGCCTTTGAGCCGGTGCGCGATGTAGTTCGCGTTCAGGATCGCGACCTTGGTCGCCTCGGTGAGCCCGTCCCAGCCCATCAGCGCGATGTAGGCCCACGAGATCGGAAGAATGGCCGCGCTGCCCCACGGCGCCGCGGCGACCGTCCCGCAGGCCTGAGGCCCGCCGACGTGGACCACCGGGTGGTCGGGGAGAAACGGCGCCAGGTGCGCGGCCACCGCGATCGGACCCATGCCCGGCCCGCCACCGCCGTGGGGGATGCAGAACGTCTTGTGCAGGTTGAGGTGGCAGACGTCGGCGCCGTAGTCGCCAGGCCGGCACAGCCCCACCTGGGCATTGAGGTTGGCGCCATCGAGGTACACCTGCCCGCCGGCGTCGTGCACGATCCGACAGATCTCCCGGATCGAAGGCTCGAACACGCCGTGGGTCGAGGGGTATGTGACCATGATCCCCGCGAGGTCGCTCGCGTGCGCGGCGGCCTTCGTGCGCAGATCGTCCAGGCGGATGTTCCCCTTGGCATCCGACTTGACCGTCACCACCTCGAAGCCCGCCATCACCGCGCTCGCGGGGTTGGTGCCGTGCGCGGAGAGCGGGATGAGGCACGTTTTCCGGTGGCCTTCGCCGCGCGACTCGTGGTACGCGCGGATCACCAGCAGCCCGGTCAGCTCGCCCTGCGAGCCGGCATTGGGCTGGAGCGATACCGCCGCGAACCCCGTGATCTCCGCCAGCTGGAAGCGGAGCTGCTGAAAGAGCCGGAGGTACCCCGCGGTCTGGTCCCGCGGCGCAAAGGGATGCAGCCGATTGAACTCGCGCCAGCTCACCGGCATCATCTCGGTCGTGGCGTTGAGCTTCATGGTGCAGGAGCCGAGCGGAATCATCGCCTCGGTGAGCGAGAGGTCCCGTCCTTCCAGCCGGCGGATGTAGCGCAGCATCTCCGTCTCCGAGTGGTGCAGATGGAAGACGGGATGCGTGAGATAAGCGCTGGTGCGGCGCAGCGCCTCCGGGATAGCGGGCTCCACATCCGGCGCGAGCTGGTCCACCATGAACGGCAGCGCTTCGTCCAGCGCGAACACTGCGATGAGGTCGGCGACGTCGTTCAGCGAGACCGCCTCGTCGAGCGCCACGCAGATGTGGGTGGGCGAGAGCACGCGCAGGTTGATCCGGCGCGCGCGGGCAGCGTCCACGATGCCGGGCAGGGCCCAGCGCTCGACCTCGATGCACAGCGTGTCGAAGAAGTGCTGGTGCACCAGACGATAGCCCAGGCGCCGGAGTGCGGTGGCCAGGAGCAGGGTGAAGCCGTGCACCCGCTCGGCGATTCGGCGGAGACCATCCGGCCCGTGGTAGACCGCGTACATGCTCGCCATGACCGCAAGCAGCACCTGGGCCGTGCAGATGTTGCTGGTGGCCTTGTCGCGGCGGATGTGCTGCTCCCGGGTCTGAAGCGCCATGCGGAGCGCGGGCCGGCCGGTCACGTCCCGGCTCACGCCGATGATCCTCCCGGGCATGTGCCGCTTGAGCCCCTCGCGGGTCGCGAAGAACGCCGCGTGCGGGCCGCCGTAACCCATCGGGACGCCGAAGCGCTGCGAGCTGCCCACCACGATGTCGGCGCCCCACTCGCCCGGGGGGGTGAGCAGCGTGAGGGCGAGCAGATCGGTCGCCGCCGTCACCAGCGCCCCCGACTCGTGCGCGCGGCGGCAGAGATCGCGGTAGTCCGCGATCAGCCCGTCCGTGGCTGGGTACTGGACCAGCACGCCGATCACGTCCGGCTCGAGCTCGAACCGGTCGGCCGGGCCGACGCGGATCGCGATGCCCCGCGCCCGCGCGCGTGTCCGCACCACGGCGATCGTCTGGGGATGGCAGGCCTGGTCTACCAGATAGGCGGGCGCGGGCCGCTTGGCGGCCACCGCCTCGGTCATCCATACCGCTTCGGAGGCGGCCGTGGCCTCGTCGAGGAGGGACGCGTTCGCGATCTCGAGGCCGGTGAGGTCCGAGACCAGGGTCTGGTAGTTGAGCAACGCCTCGAGCCGGCCCTGGCTGATCTCCGCCTGGTACGGGGTGTAGGCCGTGTACCACCCCGGGTTCTCCAGGATGTTCCGCTGGATCACCTGGGGCGTGAACGTTCCGTGATAGCCCATGCCGAGGTACGAGCGGAATACCAGGTTCTGTCCGGCCAGTGCGCGCAGAGCCCGCAGCACCTCCCGCTCGCTCTTGCCCTTGGGGAGCGCCAGGGGACGGCGGAGGCGGATGTCCTCGGGCACTACGGCGTCCACGAGGGCGTCCAGGGAGGTGTAGCCCAGCGTTTCCACCATGTCCTGGATGTCCTGGGGCCGCGGGCCGATGTGACGGGAGGTAAAGCGTTCGGGGTGGGGAAGCGGGACCTTCAAGTGGATCACTCTCCTATAAGGGCCTTGTAAGAGTCCGGGTCGAGCAGCTCGTTGAGCTCAGCGGCGGCGCTGGGGTGAAGCCGCGCCATCCAGCCGGTGCCGTAGGGGTCGCGATTCACCGCGGCCGGGTCTGCCTCCAGCGCGCCGTTCACCTCCAGGACCTCGCCGCTCACCGGACTGAACAGCTCGGACACCGCCTTCACCGCCTCGATGGTGCCGAACGGCTGATGCGCGGTGACCTTGTCGCCGGGCTTGGGCAGATTGAGGAACACGACGTCGCCCAGCTCGCCCTGCGCGTAGTCCGTGATCCCGACGGTGACGACGCCGTCGGCGGCCGTACGGACGTATTCGTGGTCCTTGGTGTAGCGGAGGTCGGTGGGGATGGACGACATGGCGGTAGGAAGCTAATAGGTGGCTGCGGGAATCAATAGACGACGATTCAGGAGCGCGCGGCGGCGGCGCGTCGCTCCAGCTGGATCCAGACGTCGCGCGCCGCGCGCTCGAGCGCCGCGCGATCACCGGCGTTCTCGATGATGAAATCGCTGCGCGAGCGCTTGGCTTCGGCAGGGAGCTGCGAGGCCAGCATCCGGTCCGCTTCGTCGACGGCCAGGCCCCGCTCGCTGACGATCCGGGCTCGGCGCAAATCGGGCGGCGCGTCCACCAGGACGACGGCATCGTAGGCGGACGGGTCGTCCGCTTCGAAGAGCAGGGGAATGTCGGTTACCGCGATGCGGTCCCCCCGTGCGCGGGCTTCCGCCTGCGCCGCCGCGCGCCGCCGGTGCACTTCCGGATGGACGATGGCATTGAGCGCCTGGAGGGCCGCACCGTCGGCCAGCACCGTGCGGCGCAGCGCCGCGCGGTCGAGCGATCCGTCCGGCCGGAGCACGCCGGGCCCGAAGCGCTCGACGATCCGGCTGAGCACCGGGCCCCCGGGCGCCTGCGCCTCCTGCGCCAGACGGTCGGCATCGATCACCGTCGCGCCCCACTGCTGGAACAGCCGGGCGACCGTGGTCTTGCCCGCGGCGATGTTGCCGGTGAGGGCTACGGAGAGCATGGAAAGACGTTTACTGCTCACCGTTCACTGTTGCGGTGTTCACGAGCAGGAATTGGTCCTCATCCACCCGCGGCACGTCGTGGCACGCCCGGCACCGGGCCTCGTAGCTCTCGCGCCCGCCGATCATGATCGTCGGGGCGCCCCACTGGGCCGGCTTGCCGTCCACGAGGCGCTGGTTGCGGCAGGCGAGGTCGCCGCAGAGCACGCAGATCGCGAGCAGCTTGTCCACCCGCTCCGCGACGGCCATCAGCTCGCCCATGGGACCGAACGGCTCCCCACGGAAGTCCGTGTCGGTGCCGGCCAGGATGACGCGCACGCCCCGATCCGCCAGGGCCGCCGCCACCCGCACGATGCCGTGGTCCAGGAACTGGGCCTCATCCACGGCGACCAGCTCCGTCTCGGGCCGCGCGAGGCGGAAGACCTCCGCCGCCGAATCGACCGGCGCCGCGTCGAGCTCGGTGCCGTCGTGGCTCGACACGCTGTAGAGACCGGCGTAGCGGCTGTCGAGGTGCGACTTGAAGACCTGGACCTTGCGCCGCGCGATCACCGCGCGCCGCACGCGGCGGATGAGCTCTTCGCTCTTGCCGGCGAACATCACGCCGGCGATGACTTCGATCGAGCCGGGGCGGGTCTCCTTGTCCATTTCCGCTCCTTGCGTCCCGCGGACAGAAGAGAGCTAATCTAACCCGTTGCTCGGGGTCCTCCAGCGCCGAGCTCGCGCTCTTGCGGCGCTTCGCTGCGCTTGGGCATATTGCCGCGCCGTACGTGCGCGGTCACGGAACAAGGAGTGCCGGGTTGACGAAGCAGGAAGTGGTGCAGGCGCTGGCGGGACGGCTCGAGGTTTCCCGGGCCCAGGCCGCTGCTGCGGTGGACGCGCTTTTCGCGCCCGATGGGATCATCGCCGGAGAGCTCAGGAAGAGTGGGCGGGTGCAGATCGCGGGCTTCGGTAACTTCGAGACCCGCAAACGGGCGGGCCGCCGGGGGCGGGACCCGCGCACCGGCACCGACATCACGATCAAGGCGTCCGTGGTCCCGGCGTTCCGCCCGAGCAAGGCCCTGAAAGACCTCGTCGCGCGGCGTCGCTAGCCGGCGCTACTGATCGTCGCCGAGGGCGCTCGGGTCGATGACCCGCAGCGCCCGACGCGCTGACGACGCGATCTCGTCGTTGATGTCGTTGTCCATCACCTTCTTGAGTGCGGGCACGGCCGCCTTCGCGGCAGGGCCGATCTCCCGCAGCGCCACGGTCACCGGGTACCGCACCGTCGCGCTCGGATCGTCGAGCGCCTCGATGAGGGCGGGGACCGCGGGCGCGGCCGCCGGACCCATGTGGGCGAGCTGGTACGCGGCGCCGTTGCGGGTGTAGGGCGCGGCGGCCTTGAGATCCGCGATCAGCTGGCTGATCGGGACCGGTGGTCCGCCGCCTTGCTTGATCGCGGTCTGCGCTTGCGCGGTCGCTATCGTCGTAAGCAGCGCGCTCGCCACGGCGAGAGCGCCCAGGATCCGGGTCGTCATTATTCTCTCCTCCGACATAAATGTCACCGCGCTCCGCGCGGCGCCCGAGCCGACGGACGGGCGGGGCCCCGGTCTACCCGGGCCACCACCCGCTTCCGTCTGATCGTCGTGCCGTTCAAGGCGCTCGCGATCCGCTCCGCCTCCTGCGCCGGCAGCTCCACGAGGGTGTAGCCGTCGCGCAGCTCGATCCGACCGATCTTTTCCCGGGACACCCGGACGTCCTTCGTCAGAATCGCCACCAGGTCGTTGGGGGTCGCCCCGTCGCTCCGGCCCACACCGACGAAGATCTTTGTCGTGGCCGCGGACTCCACCGGGGCGACGGCCGGCGGGGCCGCCTTGGTACCAGCCCCCACCCACAAATCATACAACGCTGCGGCCACGGCTGTGGCGTCGTGACGCTCGAACAGCGGAGCCAGCGCCAGAAGGGCCGCTTCCGGGAGTCCCGCCTCGAGCGCCCGCGTCACCGTGGCGCGCCGGGCGGCCGCGGCGTCGGCTGCCGCATCGCCCGGTCCCGGCAGCTGGAGCGGGCGGCACGGCGCCGCGATTCGCGCGATGTAGGCGTCCGCGCCGGGCGGAACCAGCAGGACGACCTGCCCCGCCTTGAGCAGCTGCCCGAGCCGTTCCGCGTCCGGGGGATCGAAGGCCACCACGACCTCGGCCTTGGGAGCGTCGCCGGTCACGACGCGGATCGTCGAATCGCCAGCCGGCAACGCGGCCGCGATCGCTCCGTGCTGGCTCCGGTCGGCCGTCCACACCACGAGCGACTGGGGATCCAGGACCTCCAACAGATCGGCGATGACCGAGGGCCGCCGCTCCCAGGCCACCGCGACCGTTCGTGCCGGTCCCACCGCGGCGGACACAGTCCCCGCCGGCGGGAGACCGAGGACCAGCGCCTTCCGCGCGTAACGCTCAGCGAGATCGGCCGCGCGGTCCGGGGCGCTCGCCAGGAGAATCCGTTGCCGATCCCGCGGGAAATCCTGCATCAGCGGCACCACGACGTCGCTGTCGGTCCACCGGTCCGGTCCCGCGATGACGATCGCGCTCAGTCCCTCCCCCTTGAGCGTCCCCCGCGCCGCGAGCCTGGCCGCCGTCTCAGCCGTCGCCACCAGGACGTCGAGAGTTCCGGCCTTGAGCCGCCGCGCGGCGCGGGCGGTACCCCGTGCCACCTCGAGCCGCAGCTGGGTGCCCTTGAGCAACGCCTTCATCAGGCCGCCCCATCCTTCCAGCTCGACCTCGGGGCAGAGCAGGAGCATAGGCCCCGCGCCCGCGCCCGCGGCCAGACGGCTCGCGAGCCCGGCGAGGGCCGGGGCGCCGTAGGCCGGTCCCGGCGGCGCCACCACGGCCAGGTTGTGCCCCCGCGCCGCGGTCGGCACCGCCTCCCGGACCCGTGGATCGTCGGCCGTCCAGCCCAGCGCGGTGAGCGCCGCAGCGATGGAATCGCTCAGATGAAGCTGCTCGAAGTCGGTCATTCCGGCGGCAACCTAAGCCCTCGGAGACAGCTGCGCCAACGGTTGACATCGTTCGGCCGACGACGAACCTTTCCCCGGTTCCCCGCACGTGACCCTACACCGGAAGAATGCGCATGCCCGACCCGCTGTCGCCCAACGTCCAGCACCTCAAGGGATCCGAGACGGTCGCCATCAGCAACGAGGCCAAGCGCCGTCGCGCTGCGGGCGAGGACGTGCTGGACCTGAGCGTCGGCGAGCCGGATTTCGATACGCCCGCCGCCGCGGCGCAAGCCGGCATCCAGGCGATCGAGAAGGGGATGACGCGCTATCCCCCGAACATCGGCCTGGTCGAGCTCCGCGCCGCGATGGCGCGACGCCTCTCGCTCCTGTCGGCCGGCCGGCCGGTGAACGCGGACAACATCGTGGTGAGCTCGGGGTCCAAGCAGTCCATCTTCAATGCCTGCTTCACCCTGTTCGGCCCAACCGACCAGGTGCTCATCCCGGCGCCGGCGTGGGTCTCGTATCCACAGATCGTCCATCTGTGCCGGGCCGAGCCGGTCATGGTGCCTGGCGCCCTCGACTGGGGACTCAAGGTGAGCGCCCGGGACCTCGATCGTGCCAGCTCGAAGCGCACCCGCGGCTTGATCATCTGCTCGCCCTGCAACCCCACCGGCTCGGTATACACGGCGACGGAGCTCAAGGCGATCGCCGAGTGGGCGCGGAAGCACGACATCTGGGTGATCGCCGACGAGATCTACCGGGTCATCAACTTCGGCACCGGCCCCGCGGCTTCATTCCTCGATCTGCCGGACGAGTACCTGGAGCGTACCGTCGTGATCTACGGCGCGAGCAAGGCCTACGCGATGACCGGCTGGCGCATCGGCGGGGCACTGGCGCCCGCCCATCTGGCCAAGGCGATGGCTGCGCTCCAGTCCCACACCACGACGGGTGCCAACCACCCGGCCCAATGGGCCGCCGCGACGGCGTTCTCGGATGACCGGGTCGAGGCCGAGGTGCAGAAGATGACCGCGGCGTTCCGCCGCCGGCGGGACCATCTCGTGGACCGTTTCCGCTCCGAGGCGCCCGGCGTGGAGTTCGTCGAGCCGCACGGGGCGTTCTACTTCTTCTTCCGGGTAGACGGCATCCGCGAGAAGGATCCAGTGACCGGCACGTCGTTCTGCGAGCAGCTCATGAAGCAGGAAGGGGTCGCGCTGGTGCCCGGTGCCGCCTTCGGCGACGACCGCTGGGTCCGGCTCAGCTACGCCGTGTCTGACAAGGAGCTCGAAAGTGCGCTGGACCGCATCCTCCGGTTTGCGAAAGCCCTCGGCGCAGCGCGCGCGGCCTGATCCGGGCATGGATGCCCGCATCGAGCCGCTGGCCGGCGCGCTCCCCTCGCTCACCTGGCGCTGGGACTCCGAGACCGACATCCTCTCCGGCGCATTCAAGGGGAACCGCGCCGGCGGCGGGCTGACCGGAACGGTCGAGCTCACCGACGAGATCGGCTCCATCGCCGTGGTGGACGTGCACAACGGCGTGATCTGCGGTCTCGACATCGTGGTGTGGCCCGAGGTGGGCACCGTGGCCGATCTCGCGGCGCCGAAGAAGCTGGCCGATGGACGGGTCGTGCTGTCCAGCAAGGCTGCCAGGGCGGCCGTGACTTCGGTCGAGGTGAACGCCCCGCTCACCGTGATGACCAACCGGTCCGAGAGCGTCTTTCACCTGTGCGTCGGTCCGCGTCGCGACGCGGACCTGGTCCGGGTCGCCGACTGTCTCCTCATCGAAGTGGACCGGGACGGCGGGCTCGCCGGATTCTGGCTCACCGACGTTCCGCCCTTCCCCGCGGAAGAAGACCTGTAGGAGTGCCCCCCATCGGTCGCGTCGTCGCCACCGAGCTCAAGCCCTCGACCCCGCACCAGTTCTGGTTCGAAGCCGCGCCCGACGCCCAGGTGGGGATCGGCGCGATCGTGCGCGTGGATGGGTCGGAGCGCACGGTGTACGGGGTGGTGACGGATGGGCTCGCCTACTCCGGCCCGGAAGCGACCCGCCTGTTCCTCGCCGCCGTGCTCCGCCAGTGTCCCGAGGAGCCGCTCCAGCCGGTGCCCATCGGCCCCGTCGATATCGCCGATGACGCCGATGTGCGCCTGGCGCTCCGGATGGACGCCTATACCGACCGCGAGCGGAGCACCGGGATTCCATTGGGGGTGTACGCGGCGGGCGGATTCGAGTCCCCCGTCTACGTGGACTGCGACTTCCTGCTCGGGCCCGAAGCCGCACACCTGAACATCAGCGGTGTGTCGGGCCTCGCGACCAAGACAAGCGCCGTCGAGTTTCTGCTCTCCAGCATCTTCCAGACCTTCCCGGCCCACAAGGGCACCGTGGCGGCGCTCTGCCTCAACGTGAAGGGCTCCGACCTCTGCTTTCTCGACCAGCCCGGCGAGATCACTGAGGGCGACCGGCGCCTCTATGCCCGGCTTGGTCTCCGGCCGGAGCCGTTCCGCGACGTCCGCTACTTCGCGCCCTTCAAGCCCGATGGCGTCAACCTGAACACGCTCCGGACCAACGAGCGGCTGGCCGCCAACACAGAACCGCTGGTCTGGGGGCTCCGCGAAGTGCTGGATTACGCCGAGGTCGTGCTCAACCGCGACGACGTGGACGCCAAGGCCGACGCGCTCATCGACTTTCTGGGCGAGCGGGTGGTCGGCCGGGAATTCACCGACCCGCAGCTGCGGGAGCGGCCGTTCCTGGTGCAGAGCTTCGCCGACCTGGAGGAGTTCTTCCGCGCGATCTTCGATTTTCTCGAGGGCCGGCGGGGCGGGGAGGTCTGGCGGACCCATCACGTCGCCACGATCCGGAAGATCCGGAACCGGCTGGGCAACATCGCGACGCGGTCGAAGGGGCTCGTCACCGACGACGGCTCCGCCAACGACCTCCCCTGGGGCAGCTTCGCCGACCGGACCGCGTACGTCGTGGACGTGGCCGGACTCGATCCGCTGGCGCAGGATCTGGTGTTCGCGCGGGTCGTGTCTCAGCTGCGCGAGCACCTCGAGCGCCGGGACCTGGGCGTGGACCACGTCGTCGTCTTCGTGGACGAGCTCAATAAGTACGCGCCGGCCGACGGCCAGGACACCTATGTGCGCCGCATGCTCGTGGATCTCTCGGAGCGTGGACGATATCTCGGACTCGTTCTTTTCTCCGCCCAGCAGTTCCGCTCCCAGGTCCTGCGGCGCGTGACCGGGAATGCCGGAACCACGGTCTACGGCCGGATGGATCCCGACGAGCTTGCCACACCCGGCTATGCGACGCTCTCGCCCGCCGTCAAGACGCGGCTCGCCACGCTGTCGAAGGGCGAGCTGATGGTCCGGCACCCGCACTTCACCCAACCGGTGTTCGTCCGATTTCCCCGGCCCGCCGTGCTCGGCGGGCGGGAGGGAGTGGAACGGTTCCCGCCTGCGCCCGACCTGCCGTTTCCCGACGCGGTCGCGCGCCAGCTGCGTGCGCTCGATCGCGGCGTCGCGGCCGATGCGATCCGGGATCTGGTAGCCGGCCGGCGCGAGGACGACGTGCGCCGCGCGCTCTCGGCCACCCGTCATGAGCGACCGGCCGACGTGGAGGCGTACTTCCGGGCCTGTCTGGGACGGCGCGTGGGCGCCGAGGTGATCGCGGCCCGGCGGGGCGTGCCGGCGCTCAGGCGCGGGGACGATCCGTACGCACCGTAGCGTAAAGCACAGCGCGTGGACATGAAAAGCGCGATCGCTCGGAGCCCCAGCCTGCCCGGGTGCCCTCGGAGATCGCGATAGCTATTCGCTCTGCAGGAGGCTATACTACAGCGCTGCATATCGCACGGCTGCATCGCGCAGTCGGCGGTTCCACCCGAAGGACCCCATGGTCCAGCTTATCGTCTCCGAGCTCATGCAGACACGCGGCATTTCCGCTTACGCCCTCAGCCGGGGGGCCAACCTTTCCTATCCGAGCGCCTATCGCCTCTCTCGTCCGGGTGGCGTGTTCGGTCGCATGCATGCGGAGACGCTCGATCGCCTGTGCCGATTCTTTCGGGTGCAGCCGGGGAAGTTGATGCGGTGGGTGCCAGTCGGCGATTGATCCTCTCCGCCTTGAGGTCCTTGTGATTGGCACTGTGGCCATCGCCTTGGCCTTGCTTGGCCCGTCCGATACCGCGGTCATCCGCGACGTTACCGTGGCGAAGGCGGAGATCCTGCGCACCACCAGCTTCGGCGCCGGCCGACCGGTGGTGCTCATCCCCGGGCTCTTCGGGGCCGCCTACGGCTATCGGAAGATCGTCGGTCCGCTGGTCGAGCTGGGCTACAGTCCGATTGTGATCGAACCGTTGGGGTTCGGCTGGTCATCGCATCCGCGCCGGGCGAATTACTCCCTGTCGGCTCAAACGACGCGCGTCGCGGCCGTCCTCGACAGCCTGGGGATCCACAAGGCGTTGATCGTGGCCCATTCGACCGGTGGGTCCATCGCGCTGCGTCTGGCGTATCAAAGGCCGGACCTGATCGAGGGCATTCTCCTGATCGACGGCGGGCCGTCCGAGTCGGCGGCCACGCCCGGCCTGCGCCGCGCCATGCGCTTCGGCGGCATGCTGACCAAGGCCTTGCTCCAGCCCGACGCGTTTCGGAGCGAGGTGCGGCGCGAGATCGTAGCCAACTCGAGCGACACCACCTGGGTGACCCCCCAGGTGATCGTCGGCTATACGGAGGGTGCCACGGCCGATCTGCCGGGCGCGATCGACGCCTGGCAGGGGATGGCCAAGTCGGTAGAATCCGAGAGCCTTCTCGCCCGACTCGGGGAATGCCGGGTCCCGGTGCGCCTGATCATCGGTGCCGTGCCCCATCAGAGCGGGGTCGGCGCCGAGCAGGTCGAGCTTCTCGGCCAACGATTGCCGGACTTCGAGGTCGAAAGCGTTGCCGGATCCGGCCAGTACATTCAGGAGGAACAACCCGCCGCGGTCCTCGTGGCGGTCGAGAACCTGGTGGCCACGACGAAATACGCGGTCAGGTAAGCCGCTCCGTCAAGCCCGCCGCCGCACCCCGGCTACCGCCAGGGTGCCCCCCACCACAATACCCAGCCATCCGGCCCAGGGCGGGAGCGATTGCTGCTCGTCGGCGGTGACCTTGACGTCGCCGATCTTGAGCACGTCGCGCCGAGTGGTAAAGCTCGCTCCCCGAACGAGGACGAAGGCACCGAAGGCGATCAGAAGGATGCCGGCAATGGTGAGGGGACGCATGAAGTCTCCGAGTCGGAAGGGGCGGGGGGAAGGCCAGCGCCGGGCTGGCGCGCCGGTCGGTTGTCGCGGCGGCGGCATCAGGATCAGCGCACTCGTGGTGCCGAGCGGTGTCCACTCTCGTGGCGGAGCGGCTGCGGACGGAGAGCCGCGCGCAAGCCAGCTGCCTGCGCGGGCGCGGGTTGCCCGGCTCACTTGGTCGAGACCGTGAGCGGCGCCGTGAGCGTGATGACCACCGGCGCGCCGGCGCTCACCACCACATCACGGCTCGCGGTCTGAATGGCGACCGCCGTGCCACCGCCGGCTCCCACCACGCCGCCGACGACGGCGCCGGTCGCGTTTCCACCGATCACGCGGCCCACGACCGCTCCTATCGCCGCCCCCACACCGACCTTTTCCGCTTCCCCGGCCGTGACACCCCGGGCCTCAAGCGTGTGGGGGACCGAGGTTACCGCTGCTGCCATCGGGTACCGCTGGCCGCGCACGGTCGCCGCGGTCACCTGGAAGGTCAACTTGCCGTCGGCCTGGCTCTTGTTCTTGGCCGGCTCCAGCTCAGTGATGAGCAGCTCCACCGCTGACCCGGCAGGGACCACGACCCGCCCGTTGGGGTCGTTCGCATCGGCAGAGACCGTCGTCGCCACCGTGTCACCAGCCTTGTTGGTTCGCGACGTGATGGCCTGACTCATGGTCGCTTCGATCCGGGCCCCGGCTCCGAGCGTGCGTGTGTTTGACGCGGGGTTCACCAGGCCTATGAGGGCCAGGCCTGCGATCACCGTCCTTGTCATTGTGCCCTTTCTTGAGTCACGTCGATGACGTCTTCGACCCCCGGGCTCCGCGCCCGGGGGAAGGAGGGGGCAAACAACCTGCATTTGCCCCCGCGAAGAGCACAGCGAGGAGTGAAGCGTAGACCAACAAGTCTATCGGCGACTCCCGGGGGATACCATCGATCCTTCGAGTGGACGGGGGACTAGCTCGAAGGGACTACGACTCGGCGAGCGTCGATGAGCGGAGCCTAGCGAGCAGGGGGCTTCTGGCCGTCTTCTGATGGTGCGCGGGTAAAGGCGGCGACTTCCAGGCGAGTGTGGAGTGCGAGCTTCTCCAGGACGTTGTGCACATGGCTCTTGACCGTGTGAATGGCGATGTGCAGGCGCCCGGCGATCTCCTTGTTGCTCAGGCCCTCCCCGATCAGGTCGATCACCTGCCGCTCACGCTCCGTCAGCCGCACGCCGTCCAGGACCTGAGCCTTGCCACCGCGCACTGCGTGGCGCGCGATCTGGCTGAAGAGGGACCCCGTCAGCTGGGGAGGCAGCACCTGAGCGCCGTCCGCGACCGCACGGATGGTACTGAGGAAATCCTCAAACGACGCGTCCTTCATGATGAAGCCGGAGGCGCCCGCGCGCACGAAGGCGGCGACATCCTCCTGGAGGGGCAGCAGGCCCATGACGATGACCCTGGCCTCGGGAACCTCCTGGCGGACGGTCGCCGTCAGGCGCAGGCTGTCGTGGGACTCCAGCCCGAAATCCAGGAGCACCACCCGGGGCTTGGCTTCCCGCGCCTTCCGCAGGGCTTCTTCGATGTCCGCCGAGGCGGCGAGGATCCTGAAGTCCGGCTGCTCCCTGATCAGGCCCGTGAGCCCCTCGCGTAGCAGCCGGTTGTCGTCGATGAGCACCAGCGAGATCGTCTTGCTCAATGCGACCCTCGAGCGTCTGTTGGGCGGTGCTTCGGTTGCTCGAGCGAAGCACCGGATGTTGGCGATTCTCGATCCTGAAGCGTATACTGCAGATGTGTATATCGCAAGGCTATACTATACTGGCCTCGGTCTTGACCGAGTGTGGCAGGCCTCCTTGCTAGATATTAACCGGTTGGTCAATGCGCCGTGGTGGGAGGTGGCTCGTGATCGTCCTGCTGACCGTAGTGCCTGACCCGGCTCGGCCTGCTGACTACCGCGACCGCCCGCGCTTGGTGACCGCCGCGACCCCGCCGAGTTCCCGTCTCTGGGCGAGGGTCGTCGGGTTCCTGCTCTTCTTCATGTTTCTCGCGCTCGTCAACCGTGTGTTTCCGGGTCACGGGCGCTGGGCCTTCGTGCTTGCAGCCGTGGGGGCGTGTGGCGCGGTGACGCTGGCGCCGAGGCTGGGGGCCGGCATTCGACGCAATCTTGCCGGACGGCGGCCGCCGGCGGCGTAGCCACAACCGCGGCTGGGCGGTCCTATCAGGACCACCCGAGAATGCCTTCCACGGAAGCGAGGTATTGCTCGATATCGAAGTGGGCGGGGTCGATCATCGCCTGCACGGCGCACCCGTTCACGAAACTCACCGCCACGGCCGCCAGTCCGTCGGCCGTCACCCCTGCGCCGCGCGCGGGCTCCCTGTCGAGCATCGCCGCGGTCATGGTCCGGAACGCCGCCCGATACCGGTCCAGCTCGGCGCTGATCCTCGCCCGGGTCGGGGCGTGCCGAGTGCCTAGCGCCCAGAACTCGAAGAACAGGCGGATCCGGCGGGGCTCCTTGGCCAGCCGATCCATTTCCTGGCGGAGGAGCGCGCGCAGACGGTCCTGCGCCAAGGGGATGTGCGCGATGACCGCGGGCACGTGAAGCACCGCGGTGGTCGCGAGCACCCAGTCGAGCAGCGCGCTCACGAGCTGGGCCTTGCTCTTGAAATGGAAGTGGACGAGCCCGTGGCTGAGCTTGGCCCGTGCGCCGACGGCTCGGACCGTGAGGCCGTCGATCCCCTTCGTCAACGCCACTTCATACGCCGCCTTCAGGATCTGCTCTCGGCGGGTCGCTTCCGGCGCTTTCCGTCCCGGCATGCTGTCGCCTCGCTCCTCTCGCTTGGGGCCCCGAATGGCCGCCTCGCCCACCGGCACCGGTCTCCATACTGATCCAAGGATGGATTGACCATATGTCCAATATACGGTACAATCTATTAACCGTTTGGTCAATATGTGCCCGATTGCTTCGGGGCGCGACTCGCCTACGCCGAGTCCAGGACCAGACGTTCTGCACGGTTGTCCGGGAGGACATATGCATCGTTCCCGATTCTGCGCTCTCGCGGCTGCGGTGATCGCCCTCGTGGCCTCCGTCCCTCTCTGCGCGCAAACCAGTGCCCTGCGCGAGACCGGAGACAATGCGCTCCGGACCCACGGTCATGGCATCCACGCCGCCGCCTCCGGAACGGGCACGACCGACACGTCCATGCTGGACACAGTCGCGGTCGCCTCGGCGCCCAGCCAGGACTCCCTCGATGCAGCGGATCGCGCGCGCGCCGATTCGGTCGAACAGGCCCGGCTCGCGGCGCTCGATGCAAACCCGGCGCCCGACACAACCGTGACCAATACGCCGCGGGCGGACACCGTCGCGGTGGCGGCCGGCCGGGACTCCCTCGATGACCGCGCCGACTCGCTCGGGCAGGCAAATGCTGCCCTCCGGGGAGAGTTGGCGGGGCTGATCCACTTCGAGTTCGACCGGTCCGGGATCCAGCCCGCCGATCGCGCCGTCCTCGACCGCAAGGCCGCGATCCTCACCGCCAATCCCGGCATTCGCGTTCGCATCGCCGGCTATTGCGATGACCGCGGCGCGGACGGGTACAACGTGGCTCTGGGCAATCGCCGCGCCGCGGCAGCCAAGCAGTATCTCATCGAGCGGGGCATCGACGCCGACCGTCTGGACGCCGTGTCCTTCGGCAGCGCGTCGCCCGTGGATTCCGGCCAGACCGAGGCCGCGTGGGCGCTGAACCGCCGCGCCGGTTTCGAGGTCGCCAGTGGTGAGGCCGCGCTCACGGCACCGGTCGGCCCCTCGGTAGGCATGTCGAACTGAAACCGCCGCCACGCGCGGCATCGGAGCTCATATGCGTACACGTTGGTTCCTCCTCGCGGCCGCGGCCGGAGTATTCGGCTGCGCCGCGGCGGCGGCTCAGGGCGGCAGTCAAGACGTCGGCTACGGCGGTGTTCCGCCCCAGTCGTACCCGCCACGCGGCATGTGCCGCATCTGGCTGGACGGACTCGCGGCGAACCAGCAGCCTCCGGTCACCGAGTGCACGACCGCGCTGCGCGGGGCACAGTCCCAGATCCGCGTGCTCGACGGCAACCAGGCGCGTGACTTTGCCGGCGGCTGGCGCTCCCAGAACGACTGCCAGGACCGGAATCGGGATGGCACCTGCGATTGGGCCAACGATCCGCGCAACAACTCGATCGGTTCCGGCCCCATGCCGTTGATGGAGTCCGCCGTCGCCTTCTCCAGGAACCGGAGCATGTCGGACGACATCAGGCGGTGGGTGCCGACGTCGGCGACCCGGGTGATGCTCCAGAATCGGCCCGGCACCAATCAGTTGTACCGGGCACTCTGGGTCGATGGCGACGGGAAGCCGGTTCAGGGCTGGGTGGATCGGAAGGGTGACGGATCCGCGGACCTGATCGAGCGCTACGCCGATGGGAAGATGGTCGAGACAACGGACGCCGGCGTGCTTCAGCGCTAGCACGTTCACCGAAGTGGGGCAGTACATCCTTAGGAAAGGTTGGTAGTCGTATGTCGATTCTTGCTTGGGTGGTGCTCGGTCTGGTCGCCGGCTTTGTGGCGAGCAAGCTCGTGAACAAGAGCGGTGAAGGTGTTCTGATGGATATCGTGCTCGGCGTCGTCGGTGCGGTGAGCGGCGGATGGCTCTTCAATCAGTTCGGCCAGCCGGGCGTAACCGGGCTGAACCTCTGGAGCTTCGTCGTCGCGGTGGTTGGCGCAGTCATCATCCTCGTTCTCTACCACGCGATTGCGGGGAGAGGGGCCCAACGGATCTGACGGTTCCCAGCGCAGTCGGCCGAAGCTGCTTTGGGTCCCGGCGCCGGAACTGCCGGCGCCGGGGCCTCGGGCGCTCGGTCGGGTGATTAAGAAGCGCCTGGCCGCGGGAGTGCCGAGATGACGAGTGTTCCTGTGACGTACGTGACCTCAGTTGGGGAGCAGGGCACCGACGCCGCGCAGGTGCCGGAGCGGGTCGGCATCCGCTCGCCGGTGCTCACCTGGCTCGTGGTGCTCGCCGTCTTCTACACGCTTTACTTTGCCCGGCCCTTTCTCCTCCCCCTCACGATCGCCGTGCTGCTCAACTTCCTGCTCAGCCCGCTGGTCCGTGCGCTCAGGCGTGCACGGTTGCCCTATCCGCTCGGCGCGGCCCTGGTGATCCTGGGGCTTCTCGGTGCGCTCGGCCTTGCCGGATATGGGCTCGCGGATCCGGCTCGGAGCTGGCTGGCAAAGGGGCCGAGCAGCCTGCGCGAGGCCCAGCGTAAGCTTCACGCGCTGAACGCGCCGCTGGAATGGATCACCCGCACGGCGGAGCAGGTTGAGCAAGCGGCCACGGTCCACGGGGACGCCCAGAAGCCCGAAGTCGTCCTGAAGGGGCCGAGCTTCACGTCCGTGATGTTCGGCACGACGCAGAGCCTCCTCGCCGGCGCGCTCGAAGTCATCATCCTGCTCTATTTCCTGCTCGCTGCCGGCGATCTGTTCCTGGACAAGCTGGTCAAGGGGCTCCCCCAGCTCCGCGACAAGCGGAAGGCTGTCGCGATCGCGCGGCAGACCGAGGCTGCCATCTCCAGTTACCTCTTCACCGCGGCCCTGGTGAACCTGGGGGTGGGCCTGGTGGTGGCCGCGGCGATGGGCCTCATCGGCATGCCCAACGCACTTCTCTGGGGCGGCCTGGCGGCCCTGGCCGAGTTCGTGCCTTACCTCGGCGCACTCGGGATGGTGATTACGCTGTCGCTGGCCGCGCTCATGACCTTTGACCAGCTGGGTCATGCGCTCCTCGTACCCGCGGCGTACCTCGCCATCAACGTCCTTCAGGCCAACGTGGTGAGTCCGAAGGCGTTCGGACATCGCCTGGCGCTGAACCCGGTCGCGATTCTGGTCGGGCTGGCCTTCTGGTGGTGGATTTGGGGCCTGCCGGGCGCGCTCATCGCGGTACCGCTGATGGCCACGCTCAAGATCTGCGCCGACCATATCGAGCGGGTCCGGCCCTTCGGGGTATTCCTGGGCCGGTGAGGTCTCGGGCCTGCACGGTTGCGACCGGCCTCGCTACGCTCCCGGTTCGCGCGGTGCGCGACGCCGCTCGATGTCGAGCCAGGCAGTCGGCCGGAGCGTGATGCTCCGGACTGCGCGGTCACGCGCCGCGAGCCGCGGCCGGTGCGCGTCCAGCAGGTCGCTCCGGGAGATCATGCCTACCAGCCGGGTCGGCGCGTCCGGCCGCACGACCGGTAGGCGTCCGACTCGCTCCTCCACCATGTGATCCGCGGCTTCACGCAGGGTACTTCCCTCGAAGATCACCGCGGGCGGCCGCTTGATCACGCCGGCCACCGGCGCCGCCGGATCGGCGTGCGGATCGGCGATGTCACGCAGCGTCACCACCCCGATCAGGTCGCCGGTCGCGTTCACCACGGGATAGCCGTGGTGCGCCGCCTGGGGCGCGCCGCTCGAGATCCACTCCCGCGCGTCGGCCAGGGTCCGGTCTCCGGCAAGCACGGCGACGTCGCGCACGGCATGGTCGCGGACCAGGCGCTGGCTGAGGTAGTCCACGCTGTACTCCGTCCGGATGGGGGCGCCCCGGCGGGCGAGCCGCTCGGTCATGATGGAGTGGCGCATTCCCGCGATCGAAATCAGGTAGGCGGTGCTGCACCCGCCGAGCGCGGAAGCAGGCGGACGCCCTGGAGCGCCTGTGCGAGAGAGGGCGCAACGGGCAAGCCGCCTGCGGCGTTCAGTGGCACCTTCTCGGCGGGCCCCACGCTATGGAGTGGAGCGATCGGGCTTCGCCGGGTTGTCGGCCGGCTCGAAGAAGAGGGGCGCCGGGTCCGCTTCCATGCCCACGGCGGCAACGAGGCTGTTCAGGTTGGTGACGAGGGCCCGCAGCCCAGCGCGAGGCAGCCCCTCGAGCGCCGCGAGCAGGCGGGTCTGCGCCGTTTCGGGCGCATCGCCGAGTAGCGCCCTTCCCGCGGGGGTCAGGTCGAGCGCGAGCCGGCGGGCATCGCCGGCGCCACGCCGGCGGGAGACGAACCCACGCCCCACGAGCCGGGTGACGACCGTGGAGACCGAGCTCTGATGCGTGCGCGTTCGCTGTGCCAGCTCGTTGAGCGACTGCGCCGGAGCCTCCGCCAGCTGCTGGAGCACGAAGAGCTGGGCGCCGGTGAGACCGGTCTGCCGCTCGGCCTGGGCCGCCGAGAGCCGGAGACCCTGGACGATCCGCCGCAGGGCGTCGAGCGCAGCGCCGACATCGGCGGCGCGGCTGGGTCGGATGCGCTGCGAAGCTGTATGGGTTCCCATATATATGGATCCTACGAGCTCGCGCCCGCCGCCGCAAGTCGCGCGCACCGGCCGCCTTGCGATGACGCGGGCTCACCCCCATTCTCCAGCCCGTGAAGCTCGCCCACATCGCCGACCCGCACCTCGGGGCGCGGCAGTACCATCGCCAGACCCCCTCCGGCATCAACCAGCGCGAAGCCGATGTCGCCCAGGCATTCCGGACGGCGGTCGACGACGTCATCGCGGCGCGCCCGGACGCGGTCGTCGTGGCGGGTGACCTCTTCCACACCGTCCGGCCGACCAACGCGGCGATCGTCTTTGCCTTCGGGCAGTTCCAGCGGCTGCGTGAGGCGCTGCCCGACGCCCCGGTCGTCCTGGTCGCCGGCAATCACGATACGCCACGCTCGACCGAGACCGGCTCGATCCTCCGGCTCTTCACGGAGCTGGGCGTCGAGGTCGCGATCGACGAGGCGCGGCGGCTCGTCTTCCCTGCGCTTGAGCTGTCCGTGCTTGCCGTGCCGCACGAGGCGCTCGTCGCGACCGAGCGGCCGCTGCTCCGTCCCGAGGGGCGGGAGCGGCGGCAGGTGCTGGTCCTCCACGGCGAAGTAGAGGGCGCGTTCCCCTTCGACCGGACGGGCCTGGAGTACGGCGGTGCCATCGTCGCGCTGCGCGACCTCTACCTCGACGAGTGGACCTACGTCGCCCTCGGCCATTACCACGTGCAGCACCAGGTCGGGCCTCGGGCCTGGTACGCGGGCGCGCTCGACTACGTGAGCCCGAACATCTGGGGCGAGCTGGCGGACGACCACGCCCACGGCCTCGAGGGGAAGGGGTGGCTGCTGGTGGACGTAGACGCGGGCACGGTCGAGCGCCGGCCCGTGCCGTCGGCCCGGGCGGTGCTGGACCTGGAGCCGATCCGCTCCGACGGCCTTACCGCCGCCAATGTGGATGACCTCATTGCGGCGCGGGTTGCCGCCGTCGCAGGAGGCGTGCGCGATCGCATCGTCCGCCTCCGGGTATACGACGTGCCGCGCCACGTGGCGCGCGAGCTCAACCACACTGCCATCCGGGCGCTCAAGGCGGAGGCGCTGCACTTTCATTTGGACGTGCGACATCCCCAAACCGACCGCACCGTAGGGATCGGGTCGCCCGGGCGGCAGACGCTGCCCGAGATCGTCGCCACCTATCTGGCGCACCGTCCGCTGCCTGCGGACGTCGACCGCGCGACGTTCGTGCGCCGCGGTGTCGAGTTGATAGACGCGGTCGAGCGCGACCTGGTGGGCGGCTGATGCAAATCCACCGGCTGCGCCTCCAAAACTTCCGCCAGCACGAGCACACCGACCTCGTGCTTGGGGTGGGACTGACCGGCATCTTCGGGCCGAACGGCGCGGGCAAGACAACGCTGCTCGAAGCCATCGCCTGGGCGATGTATGGCATGCCAGCGGCGCGCGGGAGTCGGGATACCATCCGCCGCAGGAGCGCTCCCCCCAGGGCCCAGGTCGAGGTCGAGCTGGAGTTCTCCCTCGGCGCGCACCGCTATCGTGTCATCCGGAGTCTCAGCCAGGCAACGTTGTTTCAGGACGGCGGCTCAGCGCCGATCGCCAATAGTCTGGGTGCAGTCACCGAGCGGATCGGCCGCCTGCTGGGGATGACACGGGACGAGTTCTTCAACACCTATTTCACCAGCCAGAAGCAGCTGGCCGTGATGGCGGCGATGGGGCCGTCGGACCGCGCCCAGTTTCTTTCCCGCGTGCTCGGCTACGAGCGCCTCAGGACTGCGCAGGACAGGCTCAAGGAAACCCGGTCGGCCCTGCGCGCCCGGGTGGACACGCTCCGAACCGGCCTGGCCGACCCGGCCGAGCTGGAGCGGGAGGAGACCGCCGCAGGGGCACGGCTGGAAGCGGCCCGGACGGCCGAGCGACAGGCGACCCACGCTTTCGAGGTGGCCTCCGTGCGCCTCGCGGAGGCGCGGCCGATCTGGGAGCGGCTCCAGCAGCTCCGCGACCAGGCGCTCGCGCGTGAGAGCGACCTCAGGGTCGCGGACCACGAGATGGCCGGCACGGCCGATCGGGTAGAGCGGTTGGACCGTCAGGCGGCCGAGGTCGCGACTGCCCAGCGCCGGCTGGACGAGTTGTGGCAGCAGCTCGAGCCGCTGCCCGCCTTGCAGGACGAGGCCCGGCAGCTCGCTCGGCAGGCCGATGGCTTCGCGGCCCGGCAGCGGGTCCAGGCCCAGCTCGCCGAGGTGCGCCGCACGCTGGGGGCGACGGCGGCGCGCCGTGAGAGGCTCCCGGCCCCCGACGTGCTCGCGCAGGCGCGCGCGCGGCTTGAGGAGACGGAAACCGCGCGCGCGGCCGCTGGTGAGGAGGCCGAGGCCCAGCGAACGGCGTGGGTCCGCGACGCCCAGGACGCGAGCAGCAAGCGCGCCACTCTGCTCGAGCAGTTCAGGGACCTCCGGGAGCAGCGCGATCGCGTCGTGCACGCGGGGCCCGACGGGGATTGCCCGACGTGCGCCCGTCCCCTGGGCGCTGAGTACGGCAAGGTGCTGGAGCTGCTGGACCGCCAGCTGGAGGAGGTCGTGTCGAACGGAAACTTCTACCGGCAGCGGATGGAGCAGCTCAAGCCCGAGCCCCCCGAGCTTACCGCCGCCGCCCTCCGGCGCGAGGAGCTGGAGCAGGCGCTGCAGGACGCGTCGGCCGAGGTGGGCCGGATTGCGACCCAGGTCCAGGAGTCGGCGGCGCTCGCCGCCGAGGAGGCTCGGCTCGGCGAGCGGGTGGTCGCGCTCGACGGTGAGCTGACGCGGCTCCCGAGCGGACACGACGAGCAGCGCTACGAGGAGGTGCAGCGGCTGGTCAAGGCCCTGGAGCCGCTGGTCGTCGAAGCGGCCCGCTTCCGCGCGGTGGCCGACCAGGGTGCCGCAGTAACCGCAGAGCTGGCGGCGGCGGGCGAGGCGCGCGAGGCAGCGGGCGCCCGGGCTGCGGGGCTTCGCGCGGAAGTGGCCACGCTGGCGTACGACGAGCGGGCTTTTCGGGAGGCGAGGGCCGCCGAGCAGGCGGCGGATCGCGCCCGGCGCGAGTCCGAACTGGCGTTGGTGCATGCACGGGGAGAGCAAAGGGGAGCAGCGGAAGCCATGGAGGCTGTGACCCGGCGCAGGACGGAGCGGGCCGCGCGGGAAGAGGAAGCACGGCACGCGGCGACCGAGCTCAAGCTGGATCAGGAGCTGGACCGCGCCCTCACCGACCTCCGGACCGACCTCAACGGAACGCTCCGTCCGGAGCTCTCCGCTCGGGCGTCGTCCCTGCTCTCGGACCTCACGCGCGGTCGGTATGCCGAGTTGGAGCTGGACGACGATTACCAGGCGCGCCTGGTCGACGGCGGCGAGACCAAATTCGTGATTTCGGGCGGTGAAGAGGACGTCGCGAACCTGGCATTGCGCCTCGCGATCAGCCAGATGATCGCCGACCGCGCGGGGCAGCCGTTTTCGCTGCTGCTCCTCGACGATGTTTTCGGCTCCCTGGACGAGGATCGGCGGCTGGCAGTGATGGACCTTCTCCGAAGCCTGGCCGACCGGTTCCCCCAGGTTATCCTGGCCACGCACGTCGATTCGGAGCTTGAAGGATTGGATCGGGTGATCCACGTCGGATATGACGTGGCGAAGGAAACGGCCGTGGTGCTGGACGAGGCGCCCGGAGGACACGATGTGGCGGCCTGACCGGAGCGTTCGCGGCCCCGAGCGCGCCACGCTCCGGGACGTGGACCCGCTCAACCGGGTCTTCGCCGAGGCTTTTACCGACCGGTACAGCCGGGACGGGCTGGTCGGCGTCCGTGTGCCGCAGCTCAATTCGGCGATCTGGCGCTACGCGATCGAGGACGCTGGCGAGGGGGCGATGGTCTGGCGCGACGCCGGCGGAGAGCTGGTGGCGTTCAACATGGTGCACCGCTCCGGCACCGAGGGCTGGATGGGCCCGCTCGCCGTTCGCCCCGATCGCCAGAACGAGGGCCTCGGCTCGACCATGGTGCTCGCGGGGGTCGAGTGGCTCAAGGCGGAGGGGGCGCGGACCATCGGGCTCGAGACCATGCCGCGCACGGTAGACAACATCGGCTTCTATAGCCGGCTGGGCTTCATGCCGGGTCACCTCACGGTGACGCTGGTGCGCGACATCGGGCGGCGGCCGCCCGACTCGGGCCAGCTGCTCTCCGCGGCCGGCGCCGAGATGCCGGCGCTCCTGGACCAGTGTCGCGAGCTTCTCGACCAGCTCGCGCCGGGCGCCGACTTCACCCGTGAGCTCGCGCTCACCCAGGAGCTCCGGATCGGCGACACCACCCTCATCCACCGCGACGGGGCGCTCGGCGGCTTCGCCCTCTGGCACTCGGCCCCGCTCGCGGCGGGCCGGCCCAAGGACGAAATCCGCGTCCTCAAGCTGGTGGCCCGCACGCCCGAGGACTTCGTCCACGTGATCGACGCGGTGCAGCGCGCGGCGCACGTCGAGCGGGTGCGGCGCCTCGCCATCCGCTGCCAGAGCGTGTTCTCGGAGGCGTATCTCCGGCTGGTGGAGCAGGGGTTCCGGGTCCACTGGACCGACCTGCGGATGATGCTCCGCGGCTACGCGCCGCCGCCTCCGAAGACGGGGGTAGTCCTGTCGAACTGGGAGATTTGAACGGCGCCCGCCCTCGTCGTCTTCGGCCTCACCTACTTCTTCATCGCAGTTCAGCGCGTCCGGTGGCTCCATCTCAACCGGCCCGCCGCGGCGCTACTCGGCGCGGTCGCCATGGTGGCTGTCGGCGGCCTGTCGCTCGCCGACGCCTATCAGGCGATCGACCTCGACGTGCTCGTCTTCCTGCTGGGTCTCATGATCCTGGTGGGACACCTCGAGCTGGGCGGCTTCTTCGAGTGGGCGGCGGATTGGCTGCTGCTTCGCTCCCACACCCCGCGCCGCCTGCTGGTTGCGGTGGTGCTCGGCAGCGGGCTCCTCTCGGCGTTCTTCGTGAACGACACGGTGTGCCTCGTCTTCACACCGGTGCTGTTGGCGGCGCTCGTCCCGCTGGGCGTCCGGCCGACGCCCTACCTCGTCGCGCTCGCGATGGGCTCGAACGTGGGGTCGGCGCTCACCATCGTGGGCAATCCGCAGAACATGCTCATCGGCCTCTGGAGCCGGATCGGGTTCGCGACCTTCGCGCTGCGGATGCTGCCGGT
>JBGPPG010000008.1:0-51695 GCA_041488455.1 Gemmatimonadota bacterium | reverse complement strand
TATGGACGAGCTCAAGATCCGTGAAATGGAACAGGACGAGGATTTCGCGACCTGGTTCTCCGAGCTGGCGGCGGAGACGGAAGAGGCTGCGGGCTGGGGCAACCCGGTCAGCGACCGCTATCTGGTGCTGAGCAACGAGATCGGCGACTGGATCGGTGGCCTCCGGTTCTCACTCCGTGGCGGCGTCGCCAACCTGCTCGACGTCGTCATCGTTCCGTCTGAGCGGCACCAAGGCCATGCCCACAGGCTACTTGCGGCCTTCGAGGAGCGTGCCGGCGAGGCCGGGGCGCACCTGGCAGAGTTCTGGACGGATGACCTCGAGTCCGAGGGGCTGTTGGGTGCCATGGGATGGCGAGTTGTGTTGCGGCGGCGCGGCTACATCGGCGGTCGCACGTGGGTACTGATGGAGAAGGCGCTCGGACCCGAGCTGCCATAGACGCATCCAATTGGCATGATCCCGGCCAGCCACGTACTTTTCGTGGCTGGCCGTTGTCATTCCATAGCGGGGTTTGTTCGGGAAACCCGCGCTTCTCTCTCCCTGGCGACACCAACTCATGGGACTCACGGATTCGGCGCGCGAGCTGTTCTCCAAACTTGAGGTCCTCCGGGATCTGGAGGGCAAGGTCCGCGAGCTGATGGACAGCCATGAGCGAAAACGGGAGCTTTGGTATCCCTCCGAGCTGATCGGGCCCCGGGAAGGAACCTGCCCGGACGCGCATTACTCGCAGCTGCGGGATCGTGCCGCCGGGATTCCCGACGCGGCGCGGGCGGCCCTGGCGCTCAACCTGCTCACCGAAGAGGGGCTGCCGCACTTCCACCGCCTGCTGGCGGTGTACCTCGGAGACGACAGCTTCTGGCGGCTCTGGAACAACCTTTGGACAGCGGAAGAGGACCGGCATGGCCAGGTCCTCCATGACTACGCGCGTGAGGCGCGACTGCTCAACCAGCGGTCGCTCGAGGAAATGCAGTTCGAGTACCTCAAGGCCGGGTTCCATCCCGAGTGGGATCGCGATCCTTACCGGGTGTTCGCCTACACCACCGTTCAGGAGCGGGCCACACAGCACTCGCACGCTGAGACGGGCAAGCTGGTGGGCGAGTACGAGCCGATCCTGGGAGAGGTCCTCAGTAACGTCGCGAAGGAAGAGGCGCGGCACTACATCTTCTATCGCACGATCTTCGAAGAGATCCTGAAGCGCGACCCGGACCAGGCGCTGCACTCTGCCTCGTTCATTCTGCCGAGCATCGACATGCCCGGCTACACGATGCCGGGGTTCCGGGACCTCGCCGACGTCATCCGCCGCGCCGGGATCTACGGACCCCGCGATTATCTCCGCATCGTGCAGGAGCAGATCCGCTACTGGAAGATCGAGAGCCTGGACGGGCTGTCCGAGCTGGGTCGCAAGGCGCAGGAAAAGATCATGAGCATTCCGGAGCGCCTGCGCCGGGTGGCCGACATCATGGAGACTCGCAGCCGGGCGAAGACGTTCAGCTTCGAGGTCGTGTTCAACCGCGAATTCGCGATGGAATGAGCCCGCGGGGCACGCGGGCCCTGGTGCTCGCCGCAGCGGCGCTCGCGGCGTGCGCCGGTTCCAAGCCCAAGACGCCCACCCGCACGTCCGCCCTGGATACGCTACCCCCCGACCGCCGCGACGCCGCGCTTCTCGGCCGCGAGGTCTTCCAGTTGGTGGACCAGGCCGTGGACTACAAGGGCTCGCATCGGGGCCAGCCTCCGACATCGCTCCGAAAGATGGGGGTCGAGAGCCTGGCTCCACTCCTCGTCCGCCGTATCCGCGTTGTCAGCGACTCGTCCGTGGTCACGGTCGCGTTCCGCAAGCCGCGCGGTCGCGCGGTCGAATCCTGCGAAGGCACCGCACAGATCCTCGAGGAAGCCAGCCTGCGCGGCGGCACCTTCAGCATCATCTGCACCACTCCGTCCGGCTCGATCAGCAAGTACCAGGTCCCCGCGCCATGACCGCAGCACTGCTCGACTCGCTGACCCGCGGCTTCGTCGTCGCGGCGTTCGTCTACTCCGCCGTGGTGGCCTGCACCCACTGGGCGGTGCGCTCGCGTCGCCTCACCCCGTTCGGCCCGTGGCCCCGATTCGTGCGCCGCATCAGCGAGCCGATCCTGCTTCCCCTGGAGCGGAGGATCCTCCGCGCAGGCGGCAGCCCGTCGGACGCGCCGCTCTGGCTACTCGGCATCGTGGTGGTGGGCGGACTCGTGCTCATCAGTCTGGTGCGGTGGGCCATCGGTTTCGTCTACCAGCTCCGCGCGCTGACCGGGGCCAGCCCCAGGATCTGGCTGATTGAGGGCGTGTCCGGGATCTTCTGGATCCTCCGGATCGCGCTGCTGGTCCGGGTGATCGGCTCCTGGTTCGGCGTCTCTCCATACGCCAAGTGGATGCGGCCGTTCGTCGTGCTGACGGATTGGATTCTGCAGCCGCTTCGGCGGGTGCTGCCACCCTTCGGGCCGTTCGACATGAGCCCGTTGGTTGCGTACCTGCTGCTCTGGGTCGCCCAGGTAGTCGTGGTGGGCGCCCTCTGAGGCCGATCCAGCCCGCGCCGGGAGGCGTCCGAATCCGGGTCCGGGTGCAACCCCGGGCCTCTCGGAGCGAAGTGGGCGGCCTTCTGGGCGACGAGATCCGGGTGCGGGTAGCCGCCCCGCCGGTGGATGGTGCGGCGAACGAGGCGCTCAGCCGGCTTCTGGCCGAGCGGCTCGGCGTCCCCCGCTCCGCCGTGGAGGTGACCGCCGGTGCCGCCAGACGCAGTAAAGTCGTCCAGGTCGCGGGCCTGACCCCGCGAGCAGCCGCTCACAGACTCGGGCTGCCGGATCTCGAGGCCGGGGCTTGATAGCCCGGGCGTAGCGGGGTTAGCTTGTTCGGAGACAATCGAAGGCCTCGTGGTGATTTGCGGCAGCTTGCGACCACGTTAAACAATCGCTAAAACGCCTGACCCGGGGTCGTTTTGGCGCCCGGGGTTTTTGCATTCGGAGACGCCGTGAGCGATTCGCCCCTTCCATCCCGCACCAGCACCACCGACCACCGCGCGCGCGAGGCGCGGCTGGCCCGGCTCGGTCCGCTCCTCTCGGAGCGGATCCTGGTGCTGGACGGCGCGATGGGGACGATGATCCAGGCGCACCGGCTTGGGGAGCGCGAGTTCCGCGGCGCACGGTTCGCCGACTGGCCGCGCGAGCTCAAGGGCAACAACGATCTCCTGGCGCTCACGCAGCCCGCGATCATCCGCGATATCCACCGCGCCTATCTCGAGGCCGGTGCGGATATCATCGAGACCAACACGTTCAACTCCACCGCCGTCTCGCTGTCCGATTACGGCATGGAGGCCCTGACCTACGAGCTGAACCTCGAAGCGGCGCGGCTCGCCCGCGCTGCCGCGGACGAGTTCGAGGGGCGTGAGCCCGGACGCCCACGCTACGTGGCCGGGGCGATGGGCCCCACCAATCGCACGGCCTCGATCTCGCCTAAGGTGAACGATCCCGGGTTCCGCAACGTGGAGTTCGACACGCTCGCGGCCACCTATGCCGATTCCGCGCGCGGGCTGCTGGACGGCGGGGCGGACGTGCTTCTGGTCGAGACCATCTTCGACACCCTGAACGCGAAGGCCGCGATCTTCGCGATTGAGGGGGTGTTCGAGGAGCGGGGAGAGCGGGTTCCGCTGATCATCTCCGGGACCATCACCGATCAGAGCGGCCGCACCCTGTCAGGGCAGACGCCCGAGGCGTTCTGGTATTCGGTGATGCACGCCCGGCCGCTGGTCGTCGGCTTCAACTGCGCCCTGGGCGCGCGGGCGCTCCGCCCGCACGTCCAGGAGCTGGCGCGGGTGACGCCGGCCTTTGTAAGCGCCTACCCGAACGCCGGCCTGCCCAACGAATTCGGTGCTTACGACGAGACTGCGGCGGCGATGGCCGAGGTGATCCGGGAGTTCGCCGAGCATGGCCTGGTGAATCTGGTCGGCGGCTGCTGCGGCACAACGCCGGCCCACATCCGGGCGATCGCTGAGGCGGTGCGCGGCCTCCCACCGCGGCGCCCGCCTGACCTCCCCCACCGCTGCCGCCTGAGCGGGCTCGAGCCGGTGGTGATCGGGCCGGACACCAACTTCGTGAACGTGGGCGAGCGCACCAACGTCACCGGCTCACGCCGCTTCGCGAAGCTCGTCCTCGAGGGGGGCTACGAGGCCGCGCTCGAGGTTGCCCGCCAGCAGGTGGAGAACGGGGCGCAGCTCCTCGACGTGAACATGGACGAGGCCATGCTCGATTCCGAGCAGGCCATGCGGACGTTCCTGAACCTCCTGGCGTCGGAGCCGGCCATCAGCCGGGTGCCGCTGATGGTGGATTCGTCCAAGTGGTCCGTCATCGAGGCCGGGCTCAAGTGCATCCAGGGCAAGGGCGTCGTCAACTCCATCTCGCTCAAGGAGGGGGAGGCCGCATTCGTCCGCCAGGCCCGGCTGGTGCGCCGGTACGGTGCCGCCGTCGTCGTCATGGCGTTCGACGAGCGGGGCCAGGCGGACACGGCCGAGCGGAAGGTCGCGATCTGTACCCGCTCGTACCGCATCCTCACCGAGCAGGTGGGATTCGCGCCGGAGGACGTGATCTTCGACCCCAATGTCTTCGCCATCGCCACGGGGATCGAGGAGCATGCCGGGTACGCGGTCGCCTATATCGAGGCGACACGCCGGATCAAGGCGACGCTGCCGCACGCGCTCGTGAGCGGCGGGGTGAGCAACGTCTCGTTCTCGTTCCGCGGCAACGATCCGCTGCGCGAGTCGATCCACACCGTGTTCCTCTACCACGCGATCCAGGCGGGCATGGACATGGGGATCGTGAACGCGGGCGCCCTCCCGATCTACAGCGACATCGAGCCGGACCTGCTCGAGCGGGTGGAGGACGTCGTGCTGAATCGGCGTGCGGACGCGACGGAGCGACTGCTCGAAGTGGCCGCCACGGTGAAGGGTCGGGAGGTCGCTGTCGCGGACCTGGCCTGGCGCAAGGCGCCGGTGCACGAGCGGCTGGCGCACGCACTGGTCGAGGGGATCGCCGATTTCGTGGTCGAGGACACCGAGGAGGCCCGGCATCTCTACGAGCGGCCGATCCAGGTGATCGAGGGGCCGCTCATGGACGGGATGAACATCGTGGGTGACCTGTTCGGCTCGGGGAAGATGTTTCTGCCGCAGGTGGTGAAGAGCGCCCGGGTGATGAAGAAAGCGGTGGCGCACCTCATTCCCTACATCGAGGCGGAGAAGCACGCCGATTCGAAGCCCAAGGGGAAGGTGTTGCTCGCCACCGTGAAGGGCGACGTGCACGACATCGGGAAGAACATCGTGGGCGTCGTGCTCCAGTGCAACAACTACGACGTGCTCGATCTCGGCGTCATGGTTCCGTGCGCGAAGATACTCGAGGCCGCGCGCGCCGAGCGGGTGGACATCGTTGGGCTGTCGGGGCTCATCACACCCTCGCTCGAGGAAATGGCGTTCGTGGCGAGCGAGCTCGAGCGCGAGGGCTTTTCGGTGCCGCTCCTGATCGGCGGGGCCACGACCTCGCGGGCTCACACCGCGGTCAAGATCGCGCCGCAGTACACCGCGCCCACGGTGCACGTGCTGGACGCATCCCGGGCCGTCGGCGTGGCCACGAACCTGCTGAGCGACACCGCGCGCGACCAGTTCGTGCACGGGGTGCGGGAGGAGTATCGGGGGATCCGGGAGGCCAGGGCGGCGCGGCCGACCGGCGAGCGGCGACCCACGATCGGGGAGGCACGCGCCAACCGGCTCGCGATCGACTGGCGCGCGGTCACGCCACCCCGCCCCTGCTTCCTCGGCGTTCGGACGCTGGACGACTACCCGCTCGAGGAGCTGGTGTCGCGCATCGACTGGACTCCGTTCTTCCAGACCTGGGAGCTCAAGGGCCACTACCCGGCGATCCTGACCGATCCGACGGTGGGCAAGGCCGCGCGAAGCCTGTTCAGCGACGCCGAGCGGATGCTGCGGGCGATCGTCGTGGACCGGGCCCTCACCGCCAGGGCCGCAGTGGGGTTCTTCCCCGCCAATGCCGTGGGCGACGACATCGAGCTGTACACCGACGATACCCGGACCGCGGTGCTCGCGACGATCCACACGTTGCGGCAGCAGATGTCCAAGAGCGCCGGTCGGCCCAACCTCGCGCTGGCCGACTACGTGGCGCCGCGCGACTCCGGTGTCCGCGACTACATCGGCGCGTTCGCCGTCACGGCGGGCCACGGTCTCGGCCCGCTGGTGGCCCGGCATGAGGCGCAGCACGACGACTACAGCGCCATCCTGGCCAAGTCGCTCGCCGACCGCCTGGCCGAGGCGTTCGCCGAGCGGCTGCACGAGCGCGTGCGCTCCGAGCTGTGGGGCTACGCACGGGACGAGGCGCTGGACGTCGAGGCACTGGTCCGGGAGGAATACCAGGGGATCCGCCCGGCGCCGGGATACCCCGGGTGCCCCGACCACACCGAGAAACGCACGCTGTTCCACGTCCTCGACGCCGAGGCGCGGACCGGGATCACGCTCACCGACAGCTTCGCGATGCTGCCTGCCGCCTCGGTGAGCGGATGGTACTTCTGGCGCGCGGAAGCGAAATACTTCGGCGTGGGCAAGATCGAGAAGGACCAGGTCGAGGACTACGCCGGGCGCAAGGGGATGGACCTCGCGGCAGCTGAGCGTTGGTTGGCGCCGAATCTCAACTATGAGAGATAGGCGGGAGGCCTGATGCCTTCATTTCGGGACCTGCTGGCGGATGGCCGGGTGCACGTCTTCGACGGCGCGATGGGGACGATGCTCTACGGCAGAGGCATCTTCCTCAATGTTTGCTACGACGAGCTCGCGCTACGGCAGCCGGATCTGGTCCGGGAGATCCACCGCGAGTACGTGAAGGCGGGCGCGGAGCTGCTCGAGACCAACACCTTCGGCGCGAATCCGATCAAGCTGGCGCACTACGGACTCTCCGCGGAGACCGAGCGGATCAACGCTGCGGCGGCCCGCGTGGCTCGGGAAGCTGCCGGTGGCCGGGCCGTGGTGATGGGCGCCATCGGGCCCCTCGGCGTGCGGGTGGAGCCATACGGCGAGACCGGCCTGGACCAGGCGCAGGCGGCGTTCGCGCGGCAGGCGGCCGGCCTGCTCGAGGGCGGGGTAGACGGGTTCATCCTCGAGACCTTCAGCGATGTGAGCGAGATCGGCGCGGCGGTGAAGGCGGTCCGCAGCCTCTCCACGCTGCCCATCATCGCGCAGATGACCGTGGGGAACGACGGGAAGACGCATTACGGCACCGACCCCGTCGTCTTCGGTCCGGCGCTCGCGGCCATGGGCGTGGATGGGATCGGCGTGAACTGCTCGGTCGGACCGCACGGCGTGCTGGAAGCGATCGAGAAGCTCGCCCGGGTCGTCACCCTCCCGCTGTCCGCCCAGCCCAACGCGGGCCTGCCACGCGAGGTCGAGGACCGGAAGATCTACATGGCGAGCCCCGAGTACATGGGCACCTACGCGAAGCGCATGGCCGAGGCCGGCGCCCGGTTCGTGGGCGGCTGTTGCGGCACGACGCCGGAGCACATCAAGGCGATCGCGGGCTTCGTTCACAGCGTATCACCCCGCCACTCGACGGCCGTGGCCGCCGTGCCGGCATCGGCAAAGCCCGTCGAGCCGGTGCCGCTGGCGGAACGATCGGAGCTCGCCGCCAAGCTCGCGGCGGGACGCTTCATCACGACGGTCGAGATCGTGCCCCCCAAGGGGGTCAACCCCAAGCCCATGTTCGACCAGGTGCGGCAGCTCAAGGCCGCGGGCGTGGACGCGGTCAACGTTCCGGATGGCCCGCGGGCGCAGAGCCGCATGGGGGCCCTGCTCTCGGGGCTCCTCATCCAGCGCGAGGTGGGCATGGAGGCGGTAGTCCACTACGCCTGCCGGGACCGCAATCTCCTCGGCATGCTGTCGGACCTCCTGGGCGCGGCGGCCAGCGGGCTCAACAACCTGCTGATCGTCACCGGCGATCCGCCGAAGATGGGGCCCTACCCCGAAGCCACCGCGGTGTTCGACATCGACGCCATCGGTCTCACGAACCTGGTCTCACGCCTGAACCGAGGACTGGATCCCGGCGGCAACGCGATCGGGGAGCCGACGCGGTTCCTCGTCGCCGTGGGGGTGAATCCGGCGTCGCCGGACAAGGAGCGCGAGCTCCGCCGCTTCGCGTGGAAGGTGGAGGCCGGGGCCGAGCTGGCGATCACCCAACCGGTGTTCGACCTCGACCAGCTGGACCGCTTTCTGGAAGAAGTCCGACCCCTCGGCATCCCGATCGTGGCCGGGATCTGGCCGCTGGTATCGCTCCGGAATGCCGAGTTCTTGGCCAACGAGGTGCCAGGCGTCACCGTGCCGGCCGCGGTGCTGGAGCGGATGCGAGCCGCGAGCGCGAAGGGCAAGGAGGAGGCTCTGCGAGAAGGCGTATTGATCGCGCAGGAAATGCTGGCGGCGGTCCGGACTCGCGTGCGAGGCGTGCAGGTCGCAGCCCCCCTTGGCCGCGTCCCGGTGGCGCTGGACGTGCTGGCGGCGACGCTGGCGCAGGCCCGGGAGCCCGCGGCCGCGGCGAAGTGAGCCGCCCCGGCGCCCCCCTTAGCCCGCGCGCTGGAGCAGATGAGGTCCGAACACCAGCAGGCCGATGACCACCGCGCCGGCCGCCGTGATGAGCACCGCGCCCGCAGCGATGTCCTTGGCCCGCTCCACGAGCGGATGCGCCCCAGGCGACGCAACGTCGCAGAGAGCCTCGAAGGCCGTGTTCAGCGCCTCCGCGGTCCAGACCGCCGCGATCGCGACGACGACGAGGCACCACTCCACGCGGGACAGCCCCACGAGGAAGCCGAGGGCGAATACCAACACGGAGGCGGCGGCGTGAATCCACGCGTTGTGCTGCGAGCGGAGCAACGCGACGATGCCTCGAGCCGCATGGCGGAAGCTCCGGGCGCGGGCCGCGAGGCGGAACCCCGGCTGGCTCATGGGTGTCTCAGTTGAGGCCGACCTTCCCGCGCACCGAGGCGATCAGCTTCTCCGGGTCGTAGCCGATCCCGTCCTTGAACACGAGCTCGACGTTCTCGAGATCCGCAATACTGGCTGAAGGATCGCCCCGCACGACGATCAGGTCCGCCTGCTTGCCGGCCGCCACGGTTCCGACCCGCTGCTCCCGGCCGAGATACTTGGCCCCGTTCAGGGTAGCGACGGAAATCGCCTCGAGCGGCGTGAAACCGGCCTCGACCAGAAGCTCCACCTCCCGCTGATTGGAGAACCCCGCGACCACGCCCCCGTATCCGGTGGGGTCGGTGCCGGCGAGGAGAAGCCCCCCGGCCTTCGTGAAGGCCAGCTCGAAAGCCATCTCCTTCCGGAACAGCGCCGACCACGTGGTATCGCCCTGGTCGGCGATGCGCGCCCGGCGACGGAGATACGCAATGCGGGCATCGTCGGTCATGACCTCGAGCACTTTGTCGGGGAGCGGCGGTCGGTGCGGACCGAAGGTCTCGAATACCGGCAGGGTGGACGTGACTGCGACCCTGCGGTCCACCAGATCGCTGATGAGTTTCCGGAGCGGCTCGCCCGCTGGATCGAGAGCGAGGAGCGACGGCTCGACGTCCGCGTCGGGGCAGTCGTCCGGCTTCTTGCCCGCGACGAAGTCGCTGGCCACCAGCAGGCCGTGCTCGAGGTCGTCGATCCCCAGGGCCGCCGCCTCGTGGAAGGTTACGGAGCAGAGATGCCCGGTGACTTTGAGGCCGCGCGCGTGCGCTGCCTTGATCGCCGCGCTCAACTCGTCGCGCGTGATGTTGGTGTAGGCCTTGAACGAGGTCACGCCGATGCCGGCCCAGTATTCCACCGTGCGCCTGGCATCGTCCGGTCCCTTGAGGGCGTGCATCTGGTAGAAGAGGGGGAACCCCGCGCCCTGGAGGTACGGACCCGTCACGTCCATCTTCGGCCCCGGCATCCGCCCGGAGTCGATGGCGGCCTTGAGCTCGAGGTCGGTGTACGGCTCGAGGCTGCCGCCCGTGCGGATCGTGGTGGCGCCGCCCGCCAGATAGAGCCGCGGGAAGCTGAACGCCTGCTCGTTCCCCATGTAGCCGCTGGACCAGAGCACGCCCGGATAGAACATGTGCTCGTGCACCATCACGAAGCCCGGGAGCACCGTGCGGCCGGCGAGATCGAGCACCCGGGCATCGGTGGGAACGGCCACCTGCGCCGAGTCGCCGACGGCCCGGATGAGACCGCGGTCGATGACGATGGTCTGGTTGGTCCGCGGCTCCGCCCCGGTGCCGTCGATAACCCGCACATGCAGCAGGGCCGTGGTCGCCGCGTCCACTTTCACGAAGGCCCGCGTCTCCGGCGATAGCGCCGGGGCCTGCGCGGCAGCGGAGCCCGCGAGCGCGGCGAGCGCGATGGCCGGGAAAGGGCGCAAGCAGAGGGATCGAATCGTCATGCGAGGCTCAGGTTACCCCCGTTGGACACGGCTGTCAAAGAGGTGCATTGAACCCCCCTCGGGCCATCGGTATCTTCTGCGGGAGACGTCACTTCCACAAGCGAGTCGTCCATGGCCCACGCTACCTCCGCCGCCCCGCCGGCGCTCACCGTCCTGTCCGAGGAAGAGGAGCTGTTCCGCCGGACGGTCCGGGAGTTCGCCGAGACCGAGATCGGGCCCCACGTGAGCGCCATGGACGAGGCCGCGCAGTTCCGCGGCGACCTGCTCCCCAAGTTCTTCGAGCTCGGTCTCATGGGCATCCAGATCCCGGAGGCGGCCGGCGGAGCGGGCAGCACCATCTTTATGGCCACGCTGGCCATCGAGGAGCTTGCCCGGGTGGACGCGTCGGCCGCGATCTACGTGGACGTGCACAACACGCTGGTCAACAACGCGCTCGGCCGGTGGGGAACCGACGAGCAAAAGGCCCGCTATTTCCCGCGGCTCAATACCGACCTGCTCGGCGCGTTCGCCCTCTCTGAGCCGGCGAGCGGAAGCGACGCTTTCGCATTGGAGACCAGAGCGGACCGGGCGGAGGATGGGTGGGCTCTCACCGGCCGCAAGTTCTGGATCACGAACGGCGCGGAGGCAGGGTTCTTCGTAGTCTTCGCGAACACCGATTTCGCCAAGGGCTACAAAGGCATCACCGCGTTCCTCGTCGAGCGAGACTTTCCCGGCTTCGCGGTGGGGAAGAAGGAGAACAAGCTCGGCATCCGCGCATCGAGCACCACCGAGCTCATTCTCGAGGACTGCCGGGTCCCCGACGGAAACGTCCTGGGACCGGTTGGGCAGGGCTATAAGATCGCGATCGAGACGCTCAACGAAGGCCGCATCGGGATCGGCGCGCAGATGATCGGCGTCGCGACGGGCGCGCTCGAAGCCGCGACGGCCTACGTCAAGGAGCGAAAACAGTTCGGCAAGGCGATCGCCGAGTTTCAGGGCATCCAGTTTCAGCTGGGGCAGATGGCGACCGAGCTCGAGGCCGCCCGGCTCATGGTCTACAACGCTGCCCGCCTCAAGGACGCCGGCCGGCCGTTCGCGCGCGAGGCTGCGATGGCGAAGCTCTTCAGCTCGCAGGTAGCTGACCGGATCACGTCCAAGTGTCTCGAGCTGTTCGGCGGATATGGGTACTCCAAGGAATACCCTGCGGAGAAGTACTACCGGGACGCCAAGATCGGCACGATTTATGAGGGAACCAGCAACATGCAGCTCCAGACAATCGCCAAAATGATGCTGAGGTAAGTTAGTGGCAATATTGGCAATACGTTACCGGCTCGGACTCGGCCTCCTGTTGCTCGGGCTCCACGCGGCACAGGCTGCCGGTCAGGCGCCGGACCAACAGTGGCTCGATGGCAAAATGGGCTCCTGGTACCGCGCCGCGTCCCACGCGGCGCGGGGCCATTGGGGCATCGCCGTCGCCGACCAGAGCGGCACCTTGCTCTGGAGCCTCAATCCCGACGATGCCCTCATTCCCGCGTCCACGGTGAAGGTCTTCACCACCGGCTTCGCCCGCTCGGTGCTCGGGGGTGCCGCGCGCCGGCCTACGAGGGTGGTGGGAGCCGGATCGCTGGACCCCACAACTGGTGAGTGGATCGGAAGCTGGGGACTCGAGCTCAACGGCGACCCGTCCTTCGAGCGGGGCGTGGGTGCCGGGCCCACGTTGTACGACCTCGCCCTCCAGCTTGCGAGCGCCGGCCTCCGCAAGCTCACCGGCCCGCTCAACGTGCAGAGCGCCGACGGCCCTGCCGACGACGCGTATCCCGCCACCTGGTCCCGTCACCACTTCGGCCGTCTCTTCGCCCCCATGATCGGGCCGGTGACGCTGAACGAGAATCTCGTGTGGATCGCGGTGCGACCGGGCTCCAAGCCGGGCGTGCGTCCCCGGGTGGTTGACGAGTCGCCGGGAGGCATCACCTCGCTGGTCACCGTAAAGGCCGTCACCAGCGCGGGCCGGCGGTCGAGCCTGCGGCTCCGGCCCCGCGGCGACGGCGGATGGGTTCTGGTCGGCACGATTGGAGTCAGGGCCCGGGCGCGCGGGCTCGCGGCCGTCGTGCCGGATCCGAAGATCGTGTTAAACGCAGCCTGGGCGCACGCACTGGGGAGAGCCGGGATCGCCTGGAACCCCGTACCGTTCATCGGCCCGCCGCCGAGCAGTCCTGCGCGAGTGCTGGCGGAAGTCTCTTCCCCGCCGCTCGACTCATTGGCCACCGAGATCAACCGCCGCAGCCTCAACTACGGCGCGGAGCTGCTGCTTCAGTGGGCCGGCGGCCGGGAAACTCCGGCCTCGCAGCTCACCCGGCACGTAGAGGAGGTCACCGGACGGACCGACGGGCTCGAGCTGGTGGATGGGAGCGGTCTCTCGTACCAGAATCGCGCTACCGCGCGGACTTTCATCGATTACCTGGCGAAGTTCCCCGCGACGCCTGAGGGCCGGAACTTCCCGATGCTGCTCCCGGCCAACGGCACCGGCACGCTGCACCGGCTCGCCTCGGGCTTCCCCGGCGAAGGCGTGGTGCGGGCGAAGACCGGTACGCTGGCCCAGGTGGCGAATGTGGTGGGCTATCTCGGCCGCCAGGACGGCGTGCTTCTGGTCGCCCTGCTCTACAACGGTCCCCGGCCCTGGGCCGCGCGAAAGGCCGAGTGGCAGCTCTTCCGGAAGCTCGGCGGCAACGGCGTGATCATTCCCAACGACAGCGTCCCCGACGGTCTCATCCCGCATTTCGGCGGCGAAGAGGAGACCGACTTCGTACCGGCCTGGCCGGTGGACGGCGTCGATACGACGGACGTACCCGACTCCCCCCCGCTCCCGGCACCCGCGGACACGGCTGCTCCCAAGTAACAGCGACTCAGAACTGGATGTGGGCCAGCATCGGCCCGCTGGGCTCCGCGGTCCGGTTGGCGGCAGCCTCCACCGTGACCGCCGCCCCCATGACGGCCCCGGGCGCGTTGGGCATTCCGACGGTGGCGAACGCGGGCCGGCCGTCGTCGAACCGCAGCTCCACCGAGCGCACCATTCCGTTCTCGGTGATGAACCAGAACTGGTAGACCGAATCCGCGGGCGCGCGCGGCAGGCCGTGCAGCACCACGCTCCAGCGGTGGGAGACCGGATCGTCGAAGATCACGAGTCCACCTTTGCGCCCGCCGATCGCGATGTCGCGCTGAACGATGTGCTGGGCCTGGCGCATGATCGAGAGCGTGTCGCGGAGCGCGGCCAGCTGCCGGTCGCGATCGGACACGGCGAGCTCGGCGGCGGAGAGCGCCCTGCGCTCGCGGACACCGAGCCCCACCGCGAGCAGGATGGCCGCGGCGGCGGCGATTGCAGACGCTGCCTGCGGCCACCGGGTGCGCCGGCGCAGCACGCCCTCGGCCAGCTGGTGGGACAACCCGGGGCGCGGGGCCGCCGGCGCCACCGCCATCGGCAGGGGGCCGAGGTCGCGCTGGAGCGTGGCGACCTCGCGGGTGCACTCCTCGCAGCGGACCAGGTGATCGGCGAAGAGGCGCTCCTCCCGCGGCTGCAAGGCCCGCGCGACGTAGGCGGCCCGGTTCTCGATGTACCAGTCGTGCGGCGTCATCCGACCCAGTCCTGGATCGACGCGAGCGTAACCCGCAGCTTGTCGAATGCGAGCCGAAGCCGGGTCTTCACTGTGCCCATCGGGATTCCCAGCTCCTTGGCGATTTCGGAGTGCGTGAACCCGCCGAAGTAGGCCAGCCGGACGACTTCCCGCTGCTCGTCCGGCAGGCTCTGCAGGGCCGCGTGGACGGCCTCATGCACATGCCACCCGGGGGTCGCCGATTCATCGGGCTCCTGGAACTGCGCCGTGGCCGGGCCAAGACCGCCGAGCGCCTCCGCCCGCTCCGCCTTGCGGCGCCACCGGCCTCGGCGGCGGAGCCGGTCGATGGCGCGGTTCCGGGCGATTCGGAGAAGCCAGGGCATGAGCCCTTCGTGCTCGCCGCCGAGTGAGCCGACCCGGTCCCACGCGATGCGGAAGACTTCCAGCACGACTTCCTCAGCCTCGTCCTGGTCGCGCAGCATGCTCTGGGTCAGCCCGAGGAGCCATGGGCTGGCTACCTCGATGAGCTCGACCAGGGCCCGCTGGTCCCGGGCCACCAGCCGGTCGCGGAGAGAGGTCTGGCCCGCGAGGGCGAGCGGCGCGCGCGTGCGTCCGGCTTCGGGCGAGGGGCGGGAGGAGGGGGGCGGGGCCATGCCTACTTAATGCATCATCGCATTGCCGTGCGCTAGGCGCCGAGCCCGCCGCGTATTCAACGCCGTGCGGACAGGCGCGGTTCTCCCGCGGGATGATTCAGCGGGTCTTGCGGCTGCTGGCGACGATGAGGACGACCCCCGCCGCGATGGCGATCCCGGCGAGTAGGGGGGAGGGCGGGATCGAATGCTGGCGCTCGGTGGTGACCTGCACTGGCCCCACCTCGGCGACCTTGTCGCGGGTGGTGAAGGAGAATCCGCCGACGGAGAGAGCGATCACGCCGGCGAGGATGAGCAGGGCTCCGAGAACGGTACCAGGGCGCATGACGGGCAAGCTACCACTGCGCGCGCCACTCCCCAAGCGCCCGCGGCCGCCCTACACTTCCACTCTCTCGTCCGGCGCGCCAGACCCCCTCAACCCGGAATCCGTATGGCGACCGTCGCCCCGCCCCGTCCTCCTGCCGGTGGCCCAGCGTTCCAGCCCTATGTGAGCCCGACCCAGCACCCGGCCGAGCCGACGATTCGGGCGCTGATCCTGGGCGCGATCCTCGCGTTCTTCGGCCTCGGGGCGATCCTGTATCGGGTCGCGAGGCGCTGATCGGTGGCCGGCGGGTGTCCGCGCCGGGTCGTAACCCTGCTCCCGGCGGCAACCGAGATCGTGGCGACCCTCGGCGGCATCGCGAGCCTGGTCGGCGTGTCGCACGAGTGCGACTACCCCCCGGCCGTCGAGGGCATTTTCAGAATCACGACAACCCCCATCGACCCGAAAGCATCCGCGCTCGTGATCGACGCGGAGGTTCGCCGGCTCCGCGCCGAGGGCCGTCCCGTCATCGGGGTCGACGGGGCCGCGCTCCGGCGCCTCGCGCCGGATCTGGTGGTAACCCAGGGGCTCTGCGAGGTGTGTGCGGTAGCCGACGGAGAGGTCCACCGGCTGGCCGCAGCCCTGAACCCGCCACCGGAGATCATCTCGCTCTCCGCGACCACGGTCGCAGGGATTTGGCTCGACATCCGCCGCGTCGGCGCCGCGCTTGACCTCGCCGCCGACGCCGAGGAGATGGTGCTCGGGCTCCAAAGCCGGCTGGCGCGGCTCGCGCGGGCCGCGTACCGCGCGGGCGCACCGCGGGTAGTGTGCGTCGAGTGGCTGGAGCCGCTCTACCTCGCGGGCCACTGGGTACCGGAGCTCATCGCGGCCGCCGGCGGGTTTGACGTCGGCGCCGCAGCGGGCAGCCATTCGACTCGCCGCGCCTGGAGTGATGTCGAGGCGCTTCGCCCCGATGTGATCGTCGTGGCGCTCTGCGGGTTCGGCGTTGACCGCACCTGCGGGGATCTCGACGCGTTCTCGGATCCCGAGGCCCGCCGGGTGCTGCAGGGAGCGGAGGTGTGGGTGGTGGACGGGAACGCCTACACCTCGCGCCCCGGCCCGCGCGTGGTGGACGGCGCCGAGCGGATCCGCGCCGCCTTCGAGGGCCGCGAGCTGCCCGGTCTCCGTCGCTGGCGGCCGGTTCAGGCAACATGATCGACGGAGGCCGGGGCGTCGAGCTGATCGCCCTCCTCTTCATTGCCGTCATCGGGCTCGGCACGCTTGCCCGACGCCTGATCATCCCCTACCCGATTCTCCTCGTCATCGGCGGCCTGCTGCTTGGCTTCGTGCCCGGCCTTCCTCCCGTGCGGCTGGACCCCGATCTCGTCTTCTTCGTTTTCCTGCCACCCATCCTCTGGTCGGCCGCCTACTTCACGTCGTTCCGTGACTTCCGCGCGAATCTCCGGCCGATCGTGCTGCTGGCCCTGGGGCTGGTGGCGGCGACCACCGCCGTGGTAGCCGCCGTCGCCCACGCGGTGGTGCCCGGCCTCGGGTGGGCCGGCGCTGTGGCACTCGGCGCGATCGTGTCGCCGCCCGACGCGGTGGCCGCCGTCGCGATCCTGCGCCGGCTCCGGATCCCCCACCGGCTGGTCGTCATCCTCGAGGGCGAGAGCCTGGTGAACGATGCGGGCGCGCTGATCATCTACCGGACCGCGGTTGCCGCCATGGTGACCGGCGCCTTCAGTCTGCCGGAGGCAGTGGGACAGTTCCTGCTGGCCGCCGTCGGGGGGGTGGCGATCGGCCTCGCGGTCGCTGCCTTGTCGACGCTCGCGCTCCGCTGGATCTCGGACAGCATGAGCGAGATCGCGGTCTCGCTGCTGTCGCCCTACATCGCCTGGATGGCCGCCGACCGGATGGGCACCTCCGCCGTACTCGCGTGCGTGGCGGGGGGATTGCTTTACCGGCGGGTCTGGGGCCGCGCGGTGGCACCGGCGACGCGGCTCCAGGCGCGCGCCGTGTGGGGACTCCTGATCTTCGCGCTGAACGGCGTGATTTTCATTCTGATCGGGCTCCAGCTCAGAACGCTCGCCCAGTCGGTGGGGCACGAGGAGCTCGGCGCCCTCGCGTGGCAGGGACTGTTGGTGAGCCTGGCAGCGATCGTCACCCGTCTTGTCTGGGTCCCCCTCGCCGTGTGGCTGCCCCGGCAGATCCCCGCCGTTCGTGCCAGGGACCCGCTCCCCCCCTGGCGGGCGATCGCGATCATTGCGTGGACCGCGATGCGGGGCGTCGTGTCGCTGGCCGCCGCCCTCGCGCTCCCGCTCGTCGTGGCGGACGGCCGGCCGCTCCCGCTCCGGGAGCAGATCATCCTCCTCACCTTCGTGGTGATCTTGGTGACACTCGTGCTTCAGGGCCTCTCCCTGGCGCCGCTGGTCCGTCGGCTCGACCTTCCCGATGACCAGACGCTCGAGCGCGAGGAGATCCAGGCCCGCGACCATGCCGTGCGGGCCGCGCTGGACCGGCTGACGCAGCTCCAGAGCCAGGAGCAGGGCGTCGAGGAGCAGCTGGCGGACCTGCGGCGGCACTACGAAGATCGTGCGCGGGTGATCGCTGGACGGCGGGAGGAGGTGCCGGCGAGCTCCTCCCTCGCCGACGCCACGTTCAAACGGGCCCGATACGAGACGCTGACCGCGGAGCGTCTTGCGCTGCTCGGGCTCCGCGACCGAGGGGCCATCAGCGACGAGGTTCTGCTCGATCTGGAGCGGGAGCTTGACCTCGAGGCGGACAGGCTCGGGCTGGCCAGCGTCCGGGGAGGCCGCGAGGGAACCGACGGGGAGGGGTAGCGCGTTCGCGGAAGAGAGCCATGGCAAACAGAGACGAGAACCGCGACCTGGGCTTCGGCTCAGTGGTAGCACAGCAGAGCCGCCAGCGCCTGGTCAACCGCGATGGAAGCTTCAACGTCGTGCGCGACGGGCTCCCGTTCTGGTCGTCCCTGAGCCTCTACCATGCCGCGCTCGAGCTCTCCTGGCCCCGGTTCCTGCTGGTCGCCGCAAGCGGCTACCTGCTGATCAACGCGCTCTTTGCGGGACTGTTCCTGCTCTGCGGCACCGGGTCGCTCCAGAGCATGGAGCCGTTCCCCATCGGCGATCCGTTCCTCCGAGCGTTCTTCTTCAGCGTCGAGACGTTCGGGACCATCGGCTACGGGAACATCGTCCCCGTAGGTCTCGGCGCCCACCTGACCGTGACGCTCGAGTCGTTCGTGGGCCTCACCAGTCTGGCGCTCGTCACCGGGCTCATCTTCGCCCGTTTCTCCCGGCCCTCGGTGCGGCTCCTGTTCAGCCGCACCGCGATCATCGCTCCGTACCACGGAACGCCCGCGTTCGAGTTCCGGGTCGTGAACCAGCGTCGGAGCCAGCTGCTCGAGGTGGAGTGCAAGGTGATGCTGAGCCGGGTGGAGCACCGCAACGGTAAGCCGTACCGGAATTTCTTCCAGCTCCCGCTCGAGCGGACAAAGGTGTCGTTCTTCCCGGCCGCGTGGACGGTGGTGCATCCGATCGACGATGCGAGCCCACTCCGGGGCGCCACGCGGGACTCCCTCCTCGCGGACGACGCCGAGTTCATCGTGCTGCTCACCGGCTACGACGAAACCTTCGCCGCGATCGTCCATACCCGCACATCGTACAAGCCGCACGAGATCGTCTGGGGAGCGCGGTTCGCCGACGTGTTCAACCACGGAGATCCCCGTGGCACGATCAGCATCGACGTCGGTCGCCTGCACCGGATCGAGCCGGCGGAGCTGCCGGCACCGGTGGAAGCGCCCGGCTAGGGCCGCGCGCGCGGCGGCTCTATCTTCCCTTCCCCAACGACCGAAAAGCAGGCCGGCTCATGAACGAGACCTCGCGCCGTTTCCTCGAGACGCTTCTCGACACGCCGGGACCGAGCGGCTTCGAGACGGCGCCGGCCCGGATCTGGCGCGCCGAGGCCGACCGCTTCGCCGATCGCGTCGTGGGGGACGTCGGCGGCAACTCGCTCGCGACCGTGAATCCGGCGGGAGCCCCCAGGGTCATGTTCGCGGGCCACATCGACGAGATCGGTCTGATGGTGGTCCACATCGACGACGAGGGCTACGTCCATTTCGACCCGATCGGGGGATGGGACCACCAGGTGTTCGTGGGACAACGGGTCGTGCTGCTTGGCCGCCAGGGGCCGGTGCCGGGCGTGATCGGCAAGTCGGCCATTCACCTGCAGGAAAAGGAAGACCGGGAGAAGGTGTCGAAGTCGTCCGACCTGTGGATCGACATCGGGGCCGCGAACCGAGCCGACGCCGAGGCCCGGTTGCGCGTCGGCGATGCCGGCGTGCTCGCCTCGAGCGTCCAGGAGTTTCCCAACGGGCGGATCGTGAGCCGCAGTCTCGACAACCGGATTGGTGCGTTCGTCGTGCTCGAGGCGCTCCGGCTCCTCGCCGCCGACCGACCCACCGCCTCCGTCACCGCCGTGGCGACGACCCAGGAGGAGATCGCGTATGCCACCGGCGGCGGTGCCCGGACAACGGCCGTCGGGCTCGACGCGCAGGTGGCGGTGGTGGTGGACGTGACCCACGCGACCGACCACCCGGGCGCCGACAAGAAGCGGCACGGCGACATCAAGCTCGGCGGCGGGGTCGTGCTGTCCCGGGGATCCGCGGTCAACCCGGTCGTGTTCGACCGGCTTGCGGCCGCCGCCGAGCGGGAGGGAATCCCGTATACGGTGCAGGCAGCCCCCCGGTACACCGGCACCGACGCGGATTCCATCTATACCGCGCACCGCGGGATCGCCACCGGGCTGATCTCGGTCCCCAACCGGTACATGCACAGCCCGAACGAGATGGTCGTGCTCGAGGACCTCGACCGCGCGGCGCGGCTCCTGGCGGCGTTCGCGCGCGCCGTGGAGCCGGCGGCCGACTTCGTGCCCCGGTAGGGAGGGACGCCGACCATGCCGACTCTCGACGCCGACAAGGTGGTGGCCGCGCTCCGCGGCGCGTTCTCGCGGGACGTGGGCCGAGAAGGCCTGCTCAAGCTGGCAGCGGAGCGAATCCGCGCAGCCGGGCCGCCGTACACTTCGGTCTACATGTACATGCTCCACGGCGACGATCTCGTGCTCGAGGCGTACGCCGGCCGGGAGACGGAGCACACCCGCATCGCCGTGGGACAGGGTGTCTGCGGCACCGCGGTCGCCACCGGCCAGGACCAGAACGTGCCCGACGTGCGCGCGATCTCGAACTACATCGTGTGTAATACATGGACCCGCTCGGAGCTGGTGGTCCTCATCCGGCGGGGCAGCATGATCCTGGGCCAGATTGACGTGGACAGCGATGAGCCGGATCCGTTCACGCCGGACGAGGGTGCGGCGGTGCGGAAGGTGGCGGATGCGCTCGCGGTACTCCTGTGAACTGCGTGAACAGTGAACAGTAAACAGTGAACAGGGAGGCCGGTGCGCGGACCTCGTCGCGGCTTGTCCGCGGCGTGTCTCTCTTCGAGCGGCGGGTCGGCCAGGGTCCGCCCGCCGTCGTGCTGCACGGGGGGCCCGGCGCTGATCACGGCTATCTCCTGCCCGGCTTCGACACGCTCTCGGTCGGCCGCGAGCTGGTGTACTACGACCAGCGCGGCGGCGGGCGGTCGCCGGTCGCACGCGACGTTCCCGTCGGTTGGCGGGAGCACGTTGCGGATCTCGATGCGCTCCGGGAGATCTGGGGGCTCGAGCGGCTCGTACTCCTCGGCTATTCGTGGGGCGGACTGCTCGCTCAGCTCTACGCCACCGAGCATCCCGACCGCGTGGAGCGGCTGGCGCTCGTCTCCCCCGCCCCTTCCTGGCGGGCCGCGCGGGAGGAGTTCGAGCGGCGCTTCGCGGAGCGCAACCTCGCGCCGGCGCTGGAGCGCGAGCGGCGGGCGCTCCGGGAGAGCGGACTCCGCGAGCGCGATCCCCAGGCCTACGAGCGCCGGCTCTTCGAGCTCGCGGTCGTCCCCTATTTCCACGACCCCGCCAAGGCACGCGAGCTGACCCCGTTTCGCGTCGTCGGACGCACCCAGCAGGAGGTCTGGCGGAGCCTTGGCGACTATGACCTTCGGCCGGCCCTCGGCCGGCTGCGGGTCCCCGCGTTCGTGCTGCAGGGAGAGGACGATCCCATCCCGATCGAGGCTTCGCGCGAGACCGCGGGTCTGCTGGGCGCTGAGTTCCATGCGCTCGACCGCTGCGGGCACTGCCCGCACGTTGAGCGGCTGGACGAGTTCCGCCGGCGGGTGGACGCATTTCTGTAGGCCGCGGTCGCCAGTCGCGAGTCCGCTAGCTTCCCCCGATGCCCGACCGGCCGACGCCCTTCGACCTCGTCTTCGTCCCCTTTGCCGCCGAGCGGTTCCCTGCCATCCGGACGGGGCTCCTGGCTGCCGGCCGGGACCCACGGGACCGGGACGCCTTTCTCATGGAGCGCGAGGCCGCCCTGGTCGTTCGCGACCTCCGCCCGGACGACGGGATCGGCGAAGGGATCGATCAGCTCGCTGCCCTCGTCCACCATGCCTATCTGTTCTGGAGCGCCGGGGCCCCCGTCGCGGTCGCAGACCCGGAGGACCTCACCAGGCTGCTTGGCCACCCGCCGGCGCCGGCCCAGCAGGCGGAGGCGGAACCACCGGCGGGGCAGTACGTTCAGGTGCCCGAGCGGCGGCTCTGGGCCCGCCCCGTCGAGGGGGAGCCGTTCGAGCCACTGGACGGATGCTTTCTCGCACCGGCTGCTGATCGCCAGCTTCGGGTGCTCGGGGTGTTCGGCCTCCGACCGGACCGCGCCGGTTTCACGGTCGTGGAGGCGCGGGGGCCGCGCCTGGCCGGGCTGGCGCGCCAGGACGGCAGCGAGCTCTTCGCCCCGCTCCTCGCGGGCGGAGCCCAGGCAGGGCTCAATACGCTCGCGGGAGTGGAGGAGCTGCTCGAGTTGGGATGGCGGATGCTCGGGGCGGCGGGTGGAGCCCTGGAGGCGCAGGGAGACGCTTGATGGAGACCATGGACAAGAAGGCGGTCGGGCAGGTGCTCGAGCAGATCGCCGCCTTCATGGAGCTCAAGGGCGACAATCCGTTCCGCATCCGGGCCTTCCGCACCGCGTCCCGCGCCATCAGTGGCCTGCCCGGTGACCTGAGCGAGGCCCTGGCGGACGGGTCGCTCGCCGGGACCAAGGGCGTCGGCCCCGCGACGCTCCAGATCGTGACCGAGCTCGCCACGACGGGACGCGCCACGCTGCTGGAGGAGCTGCGCGAGCATGTGCCGCCGGGTCTGGTCGAGATGCTCGCCATCTCCGGACTCGGGGTCGCCAAGATCCGCCAGATTCACGAGGCCCTCGACATCGACTCGCTGCCCGAGCTCGAGGCCGCCGCGCTCGACGGCCGTCTCGCCACGCTGCCGCGCTTCGGCCCCAAGACCTCCGAGAACGTGCTGCGCGGCATCGCCTATCTTCGGCGCGCCACCGCCTTCCGGCTGTCCCACCATGCCGCGGAGGAGGCCGAGGGCCTAAGAAGGGCGCTGGAAAGGCTCCAGGGGGTCGTGCACGCGTTCGTGGCGGGTGACGTGCGCCGGCGGGCGGAAATCGTCAAGGACCTCGTGCTCGTCGTGGTGGCCGACGTGCCCCCCGCAGACCTCTTCGACCGCCTGAGCCGTCTCCCCGGAATCCACGAGTTCGCCGGCCAGGACGAGCGCCGCGTAACGCTGCGTTTCACCGGCGGCGCCAGCGCCCAGATCGTCGTGACCACACCGGTGAACCTCGGGGCCGTGCTAGTGCAGGCCACGGGCAGCGAAGCGCACCTCGAGGCGCTCTCCAAACACGCCGCGGAGCGCGGCCACAACCTGAGCGGCGCCGCCCTGTGGCACGGGAGCGAGTTCGTCGCGACGCCCACCGAGGGTCACCTCTACCGGGCGCTGGGGCTGGCCGAGATCCCGCCAGAGCTTCGGGAGGGCCGAGGGGAGATCGAGGCCGCGGCGACGGGGACGTTGCCGCGCCTCGTCGAGCGTTCGGATCTGCTGGGCTTTCTCCACTGCCATACCCATTACTCCGACGGGACGAACACCGTCGAGGAGTTGGCGCTGGCCTGCCGGGCCGCCGGCTATTCGTACGTCGGCATCACCGACCACAGCCAGGCCGCCGCCTACGCCGGGGGCCTCAAGGCGGACGATCTCGAGCGGCAGGCGGACGAGATCGACGAGGTGAACGCCCGGCTCTCGGGCGTGCGGGTGCTCAAGGGGATCGAGGCCGACATCCTGGCCGACGGCCGCATCGACTATGACGAGGCGGTGCTCCGGCGGCTCGACTTCGTCATCGCATCCATTCACAGCCGGTTCAATCTCAACGCGCAGGAGATGACGGAGCGGCTGAAGGCAGCGATGGACAGCCCGTATCTCACCATCATCGGTCACCCGACCGGCCGGCTGCTCCTCTCGCGCGATCCATACGGCGTGGATCTCGATGCGGTATTCGAGAAGGCGGCCGCGACCGGCGTGGCGATGGAGATCAATGCGGACCCGCACCGGCTCGATCTCGACTGGCGGGTGCTGCGCCGCGCGCGCGAGGCGGGCGTAACGATCTCGATCGGCGCGGACGCGCACAACGTGGCGGGGATCGGCAACGTGGACTACGGGGTGGGGATGGCGCGGAAGGGCTGGCTGGGCCCGACCGACATTCTCAACACCCGGCCGGTAGCTGAATTCCTGGAATTCGCCCGCCGGCGGCGGCGGTGACCGCGAGCGCCAAGCTCCGGGCGCCGGTCATCCTGGAGCGACTCAGGCGGGCGTACCCGGAGGCCCGGACCGCGCTGGACCACCAGAGCGCGTTCGAGCTCCTCGTCGCGACGATCCTCTCCGCCCAGACGACGGACGTGCGGGTCAACATGGTGACCCCTGCGCTGTTCGCACGCTACCCGAACGCAGCGGCGCTCGCGCGGGCCCGCCCAGGCGACGTCGAGCAGATCATCAAATCCACCGGCTTCTTCCGGAACAAGGCCCGGAGCATCATCGGCATGGCGCAGGGCCTCGTCGCCGACTTCGAGGGCGCGGTCCCGCGGACGATGGACCAGCTCCTGACGCTGCCGGGTGTGGGCCGCAAGACGGCAAACGTCGTGCTCGGGAACGCCTTCGGGATCAACGACGGGATTGTGGTGGACACCCACGTGACGCGGCTGAGCAAGCTGCTTGGCCTAACGCGACAGACCGACCCGGTGAAGATCGAGCGGGCGCTGACGCGGCTTTTTCCCCGGGAGGACTGGGCGCTGCTCTCGCACCTGCTGATCTTCCACGGCCGCCAGGTGTGCGTCGCGCGGCGACCGCGCTGCGGGGAGTGTGTCCTCGCCGACATCTGTCCGTCGGCGCGGCTGGAAGTAGACAGTAAACAGTAAACAGGGCGGTGGGGTGGGGCCTGTTCACCGTTGACCGTTCACCGTTCACCCCTCACGACATCTCCGTCCCACGCCGCGATGTACCCCGCCACCGCCGACGCCGCCACCGTGTACGGGCTCGCGAGATACACCCGGCCGGGCCCCGAGCGACCGGGGAAGTTGCGGTTGATGGCGCTCACGGTGACCGTCTCCCGATCGTAGCTGACGCCGGGTCCCGCGTTGATGCAGGCCCCGCAGGACGGCTCCAGCACTTCCGCCCCCACCGAGCGAAACAGCTCGACGTACCCACGCCGCTCCGCGTAGCGCTTCACGTCCTGGCTCCCGAACTGCACGTAGCAACGCACACCGGGCGCGACGCGGCGGCCGCAAGCCGCCGCCGCCGCGAACACGCGGGCGTACATGTCCATGTCCTCCCGCTTTCCCGCAGTGCAGCTGCCGGCATAGGCGATATCCACCGGCACGCGGTCGCCCAGCTCGTCGAGAAAGCGTCCGTGGCCCGGATCGCCGGGCAGCGCCACCATCGGCCGCAAGCGATCTGCCTCCACGTCCAACACTGCGGCGTATGATGCGTCCGGATCGGATGCGAGGCCCGCGATCAGCTCCTCGGCGGCGGCAGACGACATACCGCGCTCCACCTGGAGGAACCGAACCACCACCGCGTCCGGCCGCACGATCCCGGTGAACGCGCCCACTTCGGCAGCCATGTTGGTCAGCGTCGCCCGCTCGTCCAGCGACAACGCCTCGACCGCTTCTCCGGCGTACTCGACGATGGTCCCGATGGCCCGGCCGTCGCGCACGAAGGGCTGACGCAAGAAATGCAGCATCAGATCCTTCGCGGTGACGTTGGCGGGAAGCCGGCCGCGGACCCGCACGAGCACCGACTCCGGAACGCGGAGCCGAGCCTCCTGCGTGAGCCACGCCGCGCACAGCGCCGTCGTGCCGATGCCGAACGCCACGCAGCCGATCGCTCCGCTGTGCGGCGTGTGGCTGTCGCTCCCCAGGATGAGCTGGCCGGGCAGCGCGTGTCGCTCGAGCACCTTCGAGTGGCAGATCGCCTCCGCGGCCGCGGCCGGGAGCCCTCCCGGACCCCGTGGCAGCTCGTCGTAGAGCCGGAGGCCGTGTTCCCGCGCAAACGCTTCCTGCCGGCGCTTCAAGTCGAGCGCCAGGTCGAGTAGCCCCTCGGCCTTGCGCTCGTCCGGCATCGCCAGCTCGAGCAGGGTCAGATGGTCGCGGAAGAGCAGCACGGACTCGGGATCGCGGATCCGCGCCTCCGGCGGCAGCTCACGCCACAGCTCGGCGGCCATCGGCGTCACATACTCATGGCTGAACCGCAGGTCGGCCCGGACGAACCCCTCCTGGCCGGGGCTGACCGACAGCACGCCCGTCCTGACCCCGGCCGGATCCACGACCCAGTGCCGCGCGATGATCTTCTCGGCGAGGGTCATGGCGCGGGGCGCAGGATCGGGCCGTGGGAGCGTGGCCCGGCCCAAGAGGCGCTCCCTGCTGTACGGCAGAAGGCCGCCCGCCATCACGATGCCGCGTCCCACGGCGCCTTCCCCGGCGGCGAAGCGGTCGAGCGGCACCGGCTCGCCGCGCCCAAGCGGCTCCAGCAGCGAGAAGTCGGTGGTGGTGAGGATACCCAGGTTCTGGCAGTTCTCGCGGTAGATCCGCTCGAAGCTCTCCGCGATCACAATCCGGATGCCCGCAGCCCGCTCGGCGAAAGGAGATGCCTCCCGGCTCGACCCTTTGCCTCTTCGCCGTCCGCTCACCGACACCGCGAATCCGCCTTGCCGCGCGCGCCCCCGCCCCACCGGCGTTTCATCTCGACACACGAGCCCTACGTAGGCGAACTCACCCAGACGCTCGTCGGCGTGGTAGCACGCCCACGCGGGAGTGATCTCATCGGTCGAGATGTCGTGCCGGAGCCGCAACGTGGGAGACCAGCGGAGGTCCTCCCCGTCGAGCTGGCGGCGCAGAAGCTCAGGGTCTTCAGTGAGGAGCAGTATGCGGCCCGAGAGCCGAACCATGGCCATGGGGACTCAAGTTGACACGCCCGCTCTGGGGCGACAAGCAGAGGAGTGGAGCAAGACGGCGTCCCTCGCTACCATTCCCGCGTGCCGCGTCCGTCCTGCCTCGTCCTTTTCGCCCTCCTCGCGCCCTTCGCGTCGGCCACCGCCCAAACCCCGTGGCGGCTCGAGCGCCCGCTCGACTCCCGCCTGACCGGCAGGTTCGCCGACCCACGGGTAGACGAGAGCTCGGGCGTCGCGGCGAGCCGGCGCTCGCCGCGTGTGCTCTGGACCCACAATGACTCTGGTGACGGGCCCTATCTCTACGCCACGGATACGACCGGTGCCGCGCGGGGTACGTTCACCGTGACCGGTACCCGGAACGTGGACTGGGAGGACATCGCGCTCGGCCCCTGTGGCAGCGGGATGTGCGTCTACATCGCTGACACCGGAGACAACCGGGAGCGCCGCCGATCCGTGGTGCTCTACCGTGTGACCGAGCCCGACGTTTCGGGAAGCCAGCCGCTCCGAGCCCGGCCGACTGCGCCCGCGCAAGCCGTGACCCTGCGCTACCCGGATGCGCCCCACGACGTCGAGGCCATGTGGGTCGCGTCGAGTCAGGATGTCCATCTGGTGACGAAGGGTCTGTCGGGCCCGGTGCGCCACTATCGGGTGCCCGCGGCGGCCTGGGCGTCATCGGGCCCCGTCACCGCAGAGCTGCTCGAGCAGCTACCCATCAGGGTGAAATCCAGAGCTGATCGAGTCACGGGCGCCGCCCTCTCGCCCGACGGGCGAACGGTGGCTCTGCGCACCTACGCCGCCGTGTACTTCTTCCACCCCGCGAGCAGCGGACGGCTCGACCTGCCCGCTGATCCGATCGCGTGCGACGTCCGCCACCTCGGCGTGCAGGGCGAGGGCGTGAGCTGGCTCGACGACTCGCGACTGGTGCTCACCAGCGAGCGTGCGACCCGTCCCGCCGGCCCGATCGCGGTGGTCCGCTGCGCGCTTCCCCAGCCGGTGGCAGGCCGATGAGACCAGGTACTCCGCTCCGCCGTCCTTGGGCTGTCATCGTGGTCGCGGTGATCTCCGGCCTCGCCGCGCCGTTGCACGGCCAGGCGCCCGTGACGTTCCCTCGCGTCAGCCCGCGGGCCATCGAGTCTTATCTCCGGTTCCTGTCTGACGACGCGCTTGAGGGGAGGGGCACCGGCACGAGAGGCGCGTGGGTCGCCGCCGAATTCATTGCGGCGCAGCTCCGCAGGATGGGACTCGAGCCTGCCGGCGACGGTGGCAGCTACTTCCAGGCCGTTGAGCTGCTGGGCCGCACGCCGTCACCGACCCTCTCGGTGGATGGAGCTCCGCTTCAGTACCCGGAAGACTACGTCATAGCACCGGTCACCGACGACACGCTCACCCGGGTCGCGGGCGAGCTGGTCTTTGCCGGATACGGCATCGTGTCTCCCGCGCGCGGGTGGGACGACTACAAGGACGTCGACGTGCACGGTAAGGTCGTGGTCGTGCTGCCCGGCGATCCCGACTCCACGCTGTTCGACCGCTTCACCGGCCGCCCCTGGATCGCGGTGCGGGAGAAGGCCGACGTCGCCGCCCGCCGGGGCGCCCTCGCGCTCCTGGTCGTGCAGTCGGAGGGGCGAGGCGGAGTCCCGTGGCCCGCCGTGCAGCCGCTGACACACGAGCGCATCTCCCTGGCCGCCCCGACGACGGCCGTCGCGTTCTGGGGCTGGCTCTCCGACAGCTCGGCAGCGCACATCGCCACCCGCGGAGGCCATGATCTCGCTCAGCTCAGAGAGACAGCCGCGCGGCGGGACTTCCAGCCGACACCGCTGGGAGTCAGGCTCGAAGCGGAGATCCGTTCAGCGGTCCGGCGGATTCCCACCGCCAACGTCGTTGCCGCGCTGCCGGGCCGCGGATCTCGAGCCGGAGAAGCGATCGTTGTAGGCGCGCACTACGACCACCTGGGGATCGGCGAGCCGGTGAACGGAGACTCGATCTACAACGGCGCGGAAGACAACGCCTCGGGTGTCGCGGCGACGCTGGCGGCGGCTGAGGCTGTCACCCAGAGCGGCGCGCACCCCGCCCGGACGATGATCTTCACCGCGTTCACGGCCGAGGAGCTCGGCCTCCAGGGATCGGAGTGGCTCGTGCGCCATCCTCCTCTGGGATTGCGGCTGGTGGGCGCGTTTGCGATGGATGTGCTCAACCTGTATGGCAAGACCCGCGACCTCGGCACGGTGGGGGTCAGGGAATCATCGCTGGGAGATCTGGCCCGGAGGGCAGCCGCTGCCGAGGCGGTGACCATCAATGAAGACCCGGACGATCTTCGCCGGGGCCGTTTCTTCCGGTCTGACAACTACGCCTTCGCCCGCGAGAACATCCCGGCTCTCCGGATCGTGAACGGCGTGAACTTCGTAGGCCGGCCGGCCGGCTGGGGCGGCGAGCAGCGTGAGAAATACTGGAACGAGCGCTACCACCGCCCCAACGACGAGCTGGCTTCCTGGATGAGCATGGACGGCATCACCCAGCAGGCGCGGGTGCTCGCGCGGGCGGCGCTGGCCGCAGCGGATGCTTCCTCGGCACCGGCCTGGGCGCTGACCTCCGACTTTCACACGCCTGCCGCAGGGTCGCACTGATGCGATCGCTCCTGCTTCTGCTCGTGGCCGCGGCGCCGGCGCCGATCGCGGCGCAGCGGCCGGGAGACGGCGTGGCCCGGGCGGTCCGCGCCGAGGTGGTCCGTGGTCACATGGAGTTCCTGGCCTCGGACGCGCTCGAGGGCCGCGGCACGGGGACGCGCGGCGGCGAGATCGCGGCGAAGTACATTGCCGCCCAGTTCGAGCGTCTCGGGCTCGAGCCGGCCGGCGACAGCGGGACCTGGTTCCAACACATCCCGCTCAGCGGCCGCCGGTTCACGTCCAGCCTTGGTGCGGCCGGCAGCCCGACGCTCGAAATGGGTACCGACTTCGTCGCCTATCTCCCCGGCCCGCAGGACTCGGCAGACGTGACGGCGGACGTGGTGTTCGTGGGCTACGGCATCGTGGCGCCGGAAGCAGGATGGGACGACTATAGCGGCACCGACGTGACCGGGAAGATCGTTCTGACGATCGTCGGCACGCCCGGCGACCGGGACTCCTCACGGTTCCGTCGCCCGGCACGCTCCGACTACGGGCTCCGGCAGTACAAGGTGGACGAGGCTGCACGGCATGGAGCGGCCGGCGCGTTCGTCATCTACCGGCCGCCGTACCAGGCTTCATGGTCTGTGATCGCGGATGCATGGCTGGGCGAGCAGCTTCGGCTCGAAGGCCCCGGCGCCGCCGAGAACCCCGCTCGGGTGGCGGGCTGGATCAACGAAGCGGCTGCGAGGCGATTGCTCGAGCAGGCGGGTGAAGACCTGGACCGGCTGGCGGCACGGGCCGCCCGCCCCGGGGCCGTCCCGGTTCCGCTCAGGCTTACGCTCACCGCCGCGGCGCGCGCGCGGACCCGCGTCGTGCCCACCGTCAACGTGGTGGGCCGGCTGTCAGGGCGGCGGCGTCCGGCGGAGGCCGTACTGCTGGGCGCCCACTACGACCACCTCGGGATCGGTCGCGCGGTAGCCGGCGACTCGATCTACAATGGAGCGCTCGACAACGCCTCCGGCACCGCGGGGATGCTCGCCATCGCGGAGGCGTTCATCTCAGCGGGTGCCAGGCCCGACCGCTCCGTGCTTTTCGCCGCGTTCGGCGCGGAGGAGGCCGGGCTCCTCGGCTCCGCCGCCTTCGTGGCCCGACCGCCACTGCCGCTCGCAAGGCTCACCGCGATGCTGAACCTCGATGGTCTCAACGTTCTGGCGGACACCCGCGACATCTCCGCCCTCGGCGCGGACCTCTCTTCGCTCGGCGATCTCTTTCGGGCGGGGGCGGCGGCTGAGGGCTACGCCATCACGGAGAAGAACAGTCCGATCACACGAGAGGCGGCGGAGCAAGGCTTCTTCAGCCGCTCTGATCAGGCCTCCTTCGCCCAAGCGGGCGTGCCGGTCGCCTTCCTCTTCTTCGGCGATCGCGTGGGTGCGGGCCCGCCGGGGTCGGGGAAAGAGCGGCTGGACGACTACCTCCAGCACCGTTACCACCAGCCGAGCGACGACCTGCACCAGGCGCTCGACTACCGGGCGGCCGCCCACTCCCTGCGGGTCTTCGCCCGGACGTTGCTCGCAACGGCGAACGCCACGGCGCCGGTACGCTGGAAGAAAGACTCGCCTTACCAGAGGGCACCGTAGGCTGTCGGCTATTGATCTCGGCTCTGACCGGAGGAATGCCTTGCCTCGCTCCATCGCGTTGATCGTCGCCTTGCTGCTGCCCGCCGGCTCCGTCTTCTCGCCCCTGACCGGACAGCAGCCTGCCGGCACCCGCGTGGCGAACGCCGTCTCAGCGGGGGTGATGCGCGCGCACCTCGAGTTCCTCTCGGATGACGCCCTCGAAGGCCGGGCGCCCGGCACCCGGGGCGGGCTGATCGCCGGCAAGTACATCGCGGCCCAGTTCGGGCGCCTCGGCCTCGAGCCTGCGGGCGACAGCGGCACCTACTACCACGAGGTGCCGGTCATTGCGCTCACCCCCAATCCTCAGGCGACGATCGTCGCCGAGAACGAGACGCCCCTCACGTTCAAGCAGGACTACGTCCTCTGGTCCATGAGAGACGACTCTCTGGTCAGCGTCGCAGGCGACCTCGTCTTCGCGGGCTACGGGATCGTGGCCCCCGAGTTCGGATGGGACGACTACCAGGGACTGGACGTGAAGGGGAAGGTGGTGGTCGTCCTCGTGAACACGCCGGGGCTCCACGACTCGACGCTCTTCAAGGGGAAGGTCCTGACCTACTACGGCCGGTGGACCTACAAAATCGAGGAGGCCGAGCGGCAGGGTGCGGCCGGGATCCTCATGGTGCACACGACCGAGAGCGCCACGTACGGCTGGGCGACGGTCGCCGGCTCCTGGACCGGACCGCAGACCCGCGTTCTCCGGAAGCCCGGTGGGCTGATCGTGGCCGGGTGGCTGACCGAGAGCGTGGCCGACCGCCTGCTCCAACCTGCGGGCGGGCTCGCGCGGCTGACCGAGGCCGCCAGCCGGCCCGGCTTCAAGGGCGTGCCGCTCAAGGCGCAGCTGGGCGCGACGATCCGGAGCACCATTCGCCGCTCGAAGACCTACAATGTCGTGGCCCGTTGGCCGGGCCGTGGGCCCAAAGCTGCGGAGGCAGTCATCATCGGCGGGCACTACGACCACCTCGGCATCAGTCTCCCCGTGAACGGCGATTCCATCTACAACGGCGCGCTCGACAATGGATCGGGGACGGCTGCGATGCTGACGGCGGCTGAGGCGTTCGTGCGGAGCGGCGTCCGCCCGTCGCGCTCGATCGTCTTCATGGCCTTCGCGGCGGAGGAGTCAGGGCTCCTGGGCTCGACCGCGTTTGCGGCCCGCCCCACGATCCCGCTCAAGAACATCGCGGGCGTGCTCAACATGGACGTGATGAACCTCTTTGGGCGAACCCGGGACATCGCCGCGCTGGGCCTGGACCAATCGTCCCTGGGCAAGGTGTTCACCGAAGCGGCCAGGCAGGAGAGACTCCGGGTCACGACCAACCGGGACGCGCTCATCAAGGGCTCCTTCTTCCGGTCGGACCATTTCCCGTTCGCGCGGGCGGGCGTTCCCGCTATTTCGCTCGAGAAGGGGCTGGACTTCGTCGGCCGGCCAGCCGGATGGGGACACCAGCAGGAGGACGACTACACCGCGAACCGGTATCACCAGCCGGGTGACGAGCTGCTTCCCTGGTACACCTATGACGGGGCCGTCCAGCAGGACCGGGTGATCGTCCGGACCGCCCTCGCCGTCGCCGAGGCGCCCAGCCAGCCCGTATGGACCAAAGGGTCGGAGTTCGAGGCCGCCGGGAAGGATCGGCTCAAGTAGCGGTCCGGGCCCGCTTTGGGGGACCGAAAGGGCCAATAGCGAATCGTCATCGGCCCTAGTATCTTTGCGGCCGCTTAATTCTCGGTCACCCAGCGAGCCCCCGGAGCTTCCCTGGAACTGCCGTCGCAACATCGCATTCCGCTCTCCTGGCTGCTTCAGTACGGCAGCGAGCCCATCCGGTACCGCACCTACCGGGACCTCGCTCCGGAGGGATATGCCCCCCCGGAGGTGATCGAGGCAGCCCAGGCCTCGGTACCGGATTCCAAGGCTGCCCAAGCCGTGGTCAAGAAGCAGAAGGACACCGGCGTCTGGGGAGGCAACCTCCTGGCCTTCGCGCCGGCCGCTGCGCAGGGAATCAAGGACACAGGAACCATCCCCCAGTACCGACGCCTGCTCCAGCTCGCCTGGCCCCGGGACGGGCGCCCGTTCAAGCTGGCGGACCGGATCCTGTTCCGGCTGCTCACGCGGGACGACAATCCGGCGTTGCTCTTCGAATACCAAAAGCTGGTGGCGGCGGAACCGGCGGCGGAACCCTGGATTCGCGACGTGATCCGAGAGGCTGCATCCTGCGCGCTGGCCGAAGCCGGGCACGTCGAGGACCCTCGCCTGCGGGGGTCGGGCCATCGGATCGCCAGCGCCGTTTCGCAGTTCCTCCGTAGCCCGCTGGCCGAGAAGCCGTTCGTGAAGTCGGGGAAGAACATCGTGCTCCATCCCGAGGCGCACCCACCCAGCTGGTACTCGGTCGCGATGCTGGGATCGATGCCCAATCTTCAGCGGGAGCGGGCGGGCTTCACCGAGCGGCTGGGGCACTATCTGGCACAGCCCGCCCCCAAGAAGGCGTTCGCCGTCCAGCTGGGGAGGAAGCTCGTGCGGCCGGTGCACCTTCTGCTGGGTGACCCCATCGAGGCCGATGCGAAGGGCACACCGAAGGACTTGCCGCTCGCGCTCCACTACGTCGAGCTCTTGGCGCGAATCGGCGCCCTCCACACGGCGCCGGTCGCCACCAAGGTGCTGGCCCGGCTGCTCAAGGACTGCGACGAGACCGGCGTCTGGGCGCCCAAAGGCCTGCGATCAGCGCCGAAGGCGTTGAACAAGCTCACGTATCACGCCTATCCGCTGCACCTCGAGACCGCCAGCGCTGAGGACCGGCAGGTGGACGTGACGTTCCGTCTCGCCCTCATCGCGAAACTGCTCGGATGGTCGGTGGACTACGCCTAGAGCCGTCTTGCCTTCGCCGAGGTAGTCCCCCAGACTACTGCCATGCCCCGCCTGGACCTCACCCCGTTCGGCTACACCCCCACAGAAAGCCTTGTATACGAAGTCCTCCTCACCGGAGGCCCGGGCACCGGCTACGCTATCGCCCGCGCGGCCGGACTCGCGCGGGCCAACGCGTACAGCGCGCTCGAAGGCCTGGTAGCCAAGGGAGCGGCGCGCTCGGATGGCGGCCGGCCCAGGCGGTACCGTCCCGAAGACACGACGGCCCTCATCGCGCGGATCGCGAACCACCACGGTCAGGCACTCGACAAGCTGAGCGTGGATCTCGAGGAGCTGGCTGTCCCGAGCGCCCCCACTGTGGTGGAGGTCGACTCGGCACGCGCGGCGCTTCAGGTCATCTCGCACGACGTCGCCCGTGCAGCCGGCTCTGTCTCGCTGCTCGCGCCGCCGGAGGCCTACCCCCTGCTGGCGCCGGCGCTACGCCGGCCCGCGACGACGGGCGTCGCCCTCAATCTCCTCGCCACCGCACCGGTCGAGCTGGATTTCGCTCCGGTGTCCCTGGTAGCCGAGGACCACACCTGGCCCGGCGCACCCTTGGTCTGCGTGGTGGACGACCGGAGCGCGGTGGTCGCATACCGTCAGGGCACCGAGGTACACGGGCACTGGAGCACCGCACCCGCCCTCGTGGCGGCCGCACGATTGGCCCTTTCGGGCTACCGCGGTCAGGCATGAGCGAGAGCACGGGGGAAGACGAGCTCTTCCGCCAGCTCCGCGTGGAATATCTCGCGGAGAGTGACGCGCGCCTGGTGGCGCTTCGGGCCGACATCGCCGAGCTGCGCGGAGGCGGCGCCGGCGCCGCCGGCGCCGCCGCCGCGATGCGGAGCCGATTGCACCAACTGGCCGGGTCGGGGGGGTCGTACGGCTTTCCCGCGGTCAGCGCGATCGCGCGGGAGGCGGAACAGTGGCTGGCGGGCGCGCCTCTGCCTCCGGCCATCGTGCCACGGATGGAGGAGGCGGTCGCCCGGTTAGAGGCCGAGTTCGGGAACGCGAAAAAGACAATGAGAAGCGAGGAGTGAGAAGTAAGAAGGGGCTCCGCTGCTTCAACGGAGCCCCCTCTCACTTCTCACCTCTCCCTTCTTACGGCCTTTCAGTGCCTGAACCCCGGTGACAGCGGTACCACGTCCTTCGGGTTCTTCTCGTCGCCGAAGAGGAGCCGTCCCTCGCGGAACGACGCCCCCCGCAACGTAAAGGCGAGCACTTCGCCCAGCTCGTGAACCAGGTGGATCTGAAGCTTGTCCCGGACTTCCTTGGGCAGGTCCTCCAGATCCGGCTCGTTCTCCTTGGGCAAGACGATCGTCGTGATGCCAGCCCGCTCGGCGCCGAGCACCTTTTCCTTCACGCCGCCGATCGGCAGCACCCGGCCGCGCAGGGTGATCTCGCCCGTCATCGCGACGTCGGGCCGGACCGGCCGGCCGCTCATCGCGGAGACGATCGCCGAGGCCATCGTGACCCCCGCGGACGGGCCGTCCTTTGGAATCGCGCCCGCCGGAACGTGGACGTGGATGTCACGCTCGAACATCTCGTCCGGGACCTGAAGCGCGGCGGCATGGGACCGGGCGTAGGTCCACGCGGCCCGTGCCGACTCCTTCATTACGTCGCCCAGCTGACCGGTCAGCACCAGCTCGCCCTTGCCGCGCATGGTGCTCGCCTCGACGAACATGATGTCGCCGCCGGTAGGTGTGTAAAACATGCCGGTGGCCACGCCGATCTGATCGTCCCGGCCGGCCTTCTCCGGATGGACCTTCGGGCGGCCGAGCAGATCGTCCACCATGTCGCGGGTAAGCGTCACCGCCTCGTTCTCTCCCCCCGCGATCTTCCGGGCCACCTTCCGCGCCAGCCGGCCGATCTCCCGCTCCAGCTGCCGCACCCCCGATTCCCGGGTGTACCCGGTCACTACCTCGGACAGGGCCTCGTCGGTGATCTCGAGCTGCCCGGTGGCGATCCCATTCTCCTCGTACTGACGCGGGATCAGGTACTGCCGCGCGATCTGGAGCTTCTCCCGCTCGGTGTAGCCCGAGAACTCCACCACTTCCATGCGGTCCAGCAGCGGGCCCGGGATGCTCTGGATGAAGTTCGCCGTGGCGATGAAGAGCACCTCGCTCAGGTCGAAGGGCACGCCGAGATAGTGGTCCGTGAACGAATCGTTCTGGGCCGGATCCAGGACCTCGAGCAGCGCGCTCGCCGGATCGCCCTGGAAGGAGATGCCCAGCTTGTCCACCTCGTCGAGCAGGAAGACGGGGTTCTTGGTTCCCGCCTGCTTCATGCCCTGGATGATCCGTCCGGGCATCGCGCCGACATAGGTGCGGCGGTGGCCCCGGATGTCCGCCTCGTCCCGGGCGCCGCCCAGCGAGATCCGGACGTACTTGCGCCCCATCGCTCGCGCGATCGACTTGGCGATCGACGTCTTGCCCACGCCAGGCGGGCCGACGAACAGGAGGATCGGCCCCTTGGCGGCCTTGTCGTCAGGGTTGCCAGAAGGGCCTTCGGCGGCGGCGGGCTCGGCCGCTCTCGAACGCTCCCGCTCCCTGAGCTGCCGGACGGCCAGGAACTCCAGCACCCGATCCTTCACGTCCTTGAGGGCGTAGTGGTCCTGCTCGAGGATCTTGGACGCCTCGCGCAGATCGAGGTGGTCCTCGGTGCGCGTGTTCCACGGCAGCTCGGCCACGTTCTCGAGGAAAGTGCGGATCACCTGCGACTCCATCGACTCCCGGCCGGTGCGGCTGAGCCGGGCGAGCTCACGATCCACTTCCTTCCGCGCTTCCTCAGGGAGCTCGAGCGCGGCGAGCTTCTGCTTCAGCTCCTCGAGCTCGTTCGTGCCCTCTTCGTCCTCGCCCAGCTCCTTCTTGATCTGCTTAAGCTGCTCGCGCAGGAACATTTCGCGCTGCCGCTCACCCAGCTCCTCCTGGACCTGGGACTTGATGTCCTCCTGCGCGTCCACGAGGCTGATCTGCCGCTGGACGTGCACCAGCACGCGGCGGAGCCGCTCCTCGACGGACAGGGTTTCGAGCAGCGCCTGCCGCTGGGGCGGCGTGATGTCGATGTAACCGGCCACCAGGTCGGCAAAGCGCCCCGGCTCGTTCACGCCCGCGAGGACCTGCTGGACGACCTCCTCCGGCAAACCGGACTTCTGGCCCAGCTCGGCTGCGCGGACGCGCGCCTCGCGATGGAGGGCCACGAAGGCGGGCTCTTCCGGGCTGAGCGGAAGCATCTCCTCCGCTTCGCGGACCACCGACTGGAGGTATCCGTCCTTCTCGCTATAGTGGAGGGCGATCCCGCGCCGCTCTCCATGCAGCAGGAGCTGCATGCCGGAGAGGCCGCGCTGGAGCTGCCCGATGCGGGCGATGGTACCGACAGTGTACAGCACCTCGGACGTGACGCTCTCGACGTTCTGGCGCTGCGAGACCGCGAACACCAGCCGCTCAGGCGTCGTGAGTGCGGCCTCGATGGCGCGGAGCGTGCCCGGACGACCGGCGCCGATCGGCGCGGTGACGCCCGGGAAGAGCACAACCTCGCGGAGGGGAAGCACCGGCAAGGTGAGGCGTTCAGCCATTTGGATTACTACTCCTCTCATGGGCCCGGAGGCCCGGATGGCACATCAAACCTACGGTCGGACCCATCAAAGCATCCAGCGTGCCAAACCGGACACACAGGTTCGCCTTGTCTTACAACAACTTGCAGTGGGGTGGAAGTTCCGGTACCCCCTCCGTTCGAGCGGCTCACCCCGCTATTTTGTCTGACGTAATCTCGGACCTGCCAGTTTGACGGAGCAATGCGGGGACGCGCTCCCCGGTCTGAATCCGCGCGCGCCGCACTCCGTAGAGCCTTCGCTTGCGCCCCGTGTTGCCTTCTATCGCGTGGCGAGCGCAGATTCTCTGCGGCCAGCCAACCGGACCCAGGTGAGCCAGCGCACCCGATGACCGACCCAGCCGACAAACCGCTTCCCGCCCGCCTCGCGCAAGCGTTGGGGGAGGCGTACACGCTCGAGGGCGAGATCGGCCGAGGGGGGATGGGTGTGGTCTACCGCGCCCGCGACGAGCGTCTGCAACGCCGGGTGGCGATCAAGGTGCTCCCGCCCGAGCTTGCGTTCCAGAGCGACATCCGCCAGCGGTTCACGCGCGAGGCGCAGACCGCGGCGAAGCTCTCCCACCCCCACATCGTCCCGATCCATTCGGTCGGCGAGGGCCAAGGCCTCGTCTACTTCGTGATGGGCTACGTCGATGGGGAGTCGGTGGCCGCCCGGATCAAGCGCCGGGGCCCGCTCCCGGTCGAGGAGGTCCGCCGCATCATGAAGGAGACGGCCGACGCTCTCAGCGCCGCCCATGGACTCGGCGTCGTGCACCGGGACATCAAGCCGGACAACATCCTCCTCGAGGGCACTCGTGGGCGGGTGATGGTGACGGACTTCGGCATCGCGAAGGCCCTCTCGCAGACCTCCGGGGCCACCCTGACGGGCGCCGGCGTCGCCATCGGGACACCGTCGTTCATGAGCCCGGAGCAGGCCGCGGGGGAGAAGGAGATCGACGGCCGGACCGACCTCTACAGCCTCGGCATCGTCGCCTTCCAGATGCTCACCGGGGAGCTGCCCTTCTACGCCCCGACGGTGGCAGGCATCCTGATGAAGCAGATCACGGAGCCGGCGGCCGATGTGCGTACCAGGCGGCCCGACGCACCGGAGGACCTTGCGCTCGCCGTGAGCCGGTGCCTGGAGAAGGACCCGCAAAACCGCTGGCCGACGGCGGACTCGCTCCGGCGCGCGCTCGAGAACCGCAGCGTCACCGGCTACCGTCCGACGGGCACCGGATGGAAGACGAGCCGGGCGGCGGCGCCGGCCGGCGGACGGCCCAGCGGCCAGGCCCGTGGCGGAAGCGGACTCCGGCCTCCGCTGGAGCGTGACCGGCCGCGCCGGAGCCTGGGTGACGTCAGGAACAACCTGTCGCAGCGACCGCCCCTCCGGTCACCGGTTCCCGACGACACCCCGCTCCCCAATACCGGCGAGCCGGCGATCGTCCTCAAGGTCCGGGCGCAGTTCGCCAAGTGGGCCGCCGTCTCCGGCGGTCTCTTCATGATCAACGTGGCCACGGGCATTCAGAGCCCGTGGTTCCTGATCCCGGCGGCTGGCATGGGCATCGGGATGCTTCAGAGCTACGGGAAGCTCTGGCAGGCGGGGTACAGCTGGCGCGACGTCTTGAGCCGGCCTCCCGCACCGGACGCCGTGGAGACCACGATGATCCGCGGCGGCAAGCTCCCGCGGCAGCTCCCGCTCCCCAAGGCCTCCGACTTCGGCGCTCAGACCGCGTCGGTGCTTCAGGCGCACGGCGACCGGCTGGCCATCTACAAGCTGCTGGACAAGCTCACGCCGGCCGAGCGCGAGATGCTGCCCGAAATCGCCCCGACCGTAGACGCTCTCTACGCGCGCGCCGCCGACCTGGCGCGCACGCTCCACGCAATGGACACGAGCCTCGACACCGACGGCCTCGGCCAGGTGGAGGACAGGATCGTGGCGATCTCGCGCGAGCCGGACGACGCGGAGCGCAGCCGACGCCTGACACTGCTCGAGAAGCAGCGCCAGACGCTCAGCGATCTCAAGAGCCGCAGAGGTCAGGTGGCAGCTCACCTGGAGTCCTGCGTTCTCGCCCTTCAGAACGTTCGCTTCGATCTCCTGCGGCTTCGCTCCGCCGGCGTGGCCGCCGTGCTGGGGGACCTCACGCAGGCAACCCAGCAAGCGAAGGCACTCTCCCGCGACGTGGACAACGTGATCGCCGCGGCCAGCGAGGTCAAAGAGCTGATTCGCTAGACCGGGCGAGCGCGCGTGGCCGGCCGCGCGGGTCATTGTGAAGCCCCGTGCGTCACCCCATCATCAGCAGGTCTTCTGGCGAGAAGGGGGGATGTGGGCTGCGAGCCCCGCGCAAGGGTACCCGAAGGCACGCACCCGACCATGGACCGAACACATCTCAGCGGCGCATCCCAGCCGACAACGTGACACAGCACGCCGGAGCGAACGCCTCGCGCGAGCGCTCCCCATCTAGCGGCACGACCGCCGCCAGTCCACCAGGACGCGAAGGGCGCCACCCACGACGGGGCGCCCGTTTCGTTTGTGGGAAGGTGGTCCGGGAGCGCCGCTAGTCGCGGATCAGCTCCGCGCCGATCCGGCGGGTCTCACGGACCAGGAGATCGAAGTCCTCCCGCCGGCTTCGGTGGTTGGCGATCGCCACGCGGAGCGCGAACCGCCCGCCGATCGTGAGGTTGGAGGGCACGGCGATGCCCTGCTCGTGGAGCTGAATGAGGAGATCCTGGTTGAGCGCGTCGAGCGCGGCGGCGTCCCGGCCCGGGCTCACATACCGGAAGACCACAATGTTGAGGGGAACGGGCGCCAGCAGCTCGAGGTCCGGCGCCTCGCGGACCAGCGCGGCAAGGTAGCGCGCCTGCTCGATGTTCTGCCGCACCAGACGGGCGTACTTGTCGAGCCCGTGCTCCTTGAGCGACATCCACACCTTGAGCGCCCGGAAGCCACGGCTGAGCTGGATGCCGTAGTCACTGAACCAGAGCGTCCCCGCGGCCAGGCCGCGCTCGGCGTGGGTGAGATAGTCGGGCCGGAGCGAGAACGCGCGCCGGTGGGCGTCCGCGTCGCGCACCAGCGTGCATCCCGCCTCGTACGGCACGTACATCCACTTGTGGAGGTCGAACGCGAGGGAGTCGGCCCGCTCCATTCCCGCGAGCCGGGACCGATATTCGGGCACCAGAGCGGCAAGCGCGCCGAACGCGCCGTCCACGTGCAGCCAGAGCCCTTCCGCCGCGCAGAGGTCCGCGAGGCTGGCGAGGTCGTCGATAGCACCGGTGCCCACGGTGCCCGCATTGCCCACCACGCAAATCGGCAGGCACCCGTCCGCCCGATCGTCCCGGATCATGCGCTCAAGCGCCGGCACGTCGATCTCGAACGCCGTATTTACCGGGACGAACCGGAGCGCGTCGCTGCCGAGCCCCAGGAGCTCGACCGCTTTCTGGACGGAGCTGTGGGTCTCGACTGAGGCATAAAGCGTGAGCGGCCCGCGCGCGGCGCGCACACCGCCCTTCCGCACGTCGAAGCCGGCCCGCGCGCTCCGCGCGACCGCGAGGCCCACGAGGTTCGCCATTGAGCCGCCGCTCACCAGCAGCCCACTCGCGTCCAGCGGGAAGCCGAGCATCTCCTTGCACCAGTCGAGCACCTGCGCTTCGACCAGGTTCGGGACGTGATCCCCGCCGCCCATGTTCGGATTCATCCCGGCCGCGAGCATCTCGGCGAGCGCGCCGAGCGGTGTACCGGTCCCGATCACCCAGCCCCAGAAGCGGGGATGGATGTTGCCCATCGGGTGCGGCAACACGTAGTCGCGGAAGTCGGCGTAGGTCCGCTCCGCGCCCTCCGGCCTGCGCGGAACCGGGCCCTTGAGCCGGGCGCGGACGTCGCCGGGGATCGGGCGCCAGACCGGTCGGTCGCGCACGGTGCGAAGGTAGGCGAGGAGCTCGTCCACCATGCGGTGACCGAGGGCGCGGAGCTCGTCCCAATTTTCGGGGTCGAGGGATTCTTCGGTGCGGAGAGGGTCGGAAGAGGTCATGGGGAACTCATACGAAGGAAAGGTCCCCGGAGTTTTGGAGGGGAGCCGTTGGCCGTTAGCCAACGGCAGCTAATGGCTAATGGCTAACGGCTAACAGCTAATAGCTCCCCAACTCCACCATCGCCCGCTTGAGCCCGTCCACCTGCGGCAGAATCACATCTTCCAAATCCGGCGCGTATGCCACGAACGTGTCCTTGGCAGCGAGCCTCCGCACCGGAGCATCCAGCCACTCGAAGGTCTCGTCCGCGATCCGGGCAGCGATCTCGGCGCCGTAGCCCCAGGAGATGGCATCCTCGTACGCCACGAGCACCCGGTTCGTCTTCCGGACGGACGCGTGCACCGCGGGCCAGTCGACCGGCGAAAGCGAGCGCAGGTCGATCACCTCGACCTTGAGGCCGTGCTCCGCCTCCGCCTCCTTGGCAGCAACGAGCGCACGCTGGACCACCGCCCCGTAGGTCACGACGGTGAGATCGGTCCCCTCCCGTACTACCTTGGCCTTGCCGAACGGGATCATGAAGTTGGGGCCGGGGTTCGGCGCCTTGTTGTAGGTCTGCCGGTACAGGTGCTTGTGCTCCAGAAAGATGACCGGATCCTCGGAGCGGATGGCCGTGCGGAGGAGCCCGTTCGCGTCGAGCGCCGTCGCGGGACACACGACCCGAAGGCCGGGCACGCCGGTGAAGACCGCGGCACCGGTCTGCGAGTGGTACGGCCCGCCACCCTTGAGATAGCCCCCGTAGCTCACCCGGACGACGACAGGCGCGGCCCAGGCGTTGTTCGAGCGCCACCGCATCGTGGCCAGCTCGTCACGGAGCTGCATGTACGCCGGCCAGATGTAGTCGAAAAACTGGATCTCCACCACCGGCTTGAGGCCACGGTGCGCCAGCCCGATCGCCCGCCCGACGATGTTTGCCTCCGCCAGCGGCGAGTTGTAGACCCGGTGGCCGCCGAAAGCACGCTGCAGCCCCCACGTGACCTTGAACACACCGCCCTTCCCCTTCACCTGGGGAAGTGATGTCTCCCTGCTCGCATCGGCCACGTCCTCGCCGAAGACCACGATCCGGGGATCGCGCGCCATCTCGTCCTTGAGGCAGGCGTTGAGCAGGTCCACCATCGTGGTCGGGTCGCCGGTGAAGCGCGGATCGTCCTCGGTGTCGAACTGCTCGGAGGTCGGGTCCACCTCCATCGAGTAGATGTGGTGGAGCACGGTATCGGGCTTCGGCTGCGGCGCCGCCAGCGCGATCTCGGTCGCTACCCGGACTTCCTCTTCCACCTGCTGCTTCACCTGCTCCAGCTCCGCCGCGCTGGCGATGCCCTGGGCGATCAGGAACTCGGGAAAGCGGCGCAGCGGGTCGCGCTGGGCATCAGCTTCGCGCTCGGCGGAGGGGCGGTACTGGACCTCGTCGTCGGAGAGGGAGTGACTGTAGGGCCGGATCACCTTCGCATGGATCAGCGCGGGGCCCTTGTGCGCCCGGCAGTGCTCGTGGGCGCGGGCGAGTGCGTCGTAGGAGGCCAGGACGTCGCAGCCGTCCACCTCCTGTATGAGCAGGTTCGGGAATCCGCTCACGAGCTTCGAGATCGAGCCGCCGGCGGTGTTCACCTCAACCGGGACCGAGATCGCGTAGCCGTTGTCCTCGACCAGGAACACGATCGGGAGCTCGAGGTTGCACGCCGTGTTGAGTGCCTCCCAGAACTCTCCCTCGCTCGTGGTGCCATCACCGGTCGTGCAAAGCACGACCTCGTCCGCATGATAGAGGTCGTCCCGTCCAGCGAGCTCTGGGGTCGGGGCATAGCGGAGCCGGGCCTCCGCAGCCCCCACCGCCTGGAGGAACTGGGTGCCGGTCGGGCTCGACGTGGTGACGATGTTGAGGTCGCGGTGCCCCCAGTGGGAGGGCATCTGGCGGCCGCCGGAGTTGGGATCATCGGCCGCGCCGACCGCAGACAGGAGCTGCTCGGTCGTGGTCATACCCAGGCCGAGACACAGGGCGCGGTCGCGATAGTAGAGGTAGAACCAGTCGTACCCGGGCCGGAAGACGCGCGCGGCGGCGGCTAGCACCGCTTCGTGCCCAGCACCGGAAATCTGGAAGAAGATCCGGTTCTGTCGCTTGAGCTGAATCTCGCGGTCGTCGACGCGCCGGGAGAGCAACATCAAGCGGTACAGATCGACCAGCTCGGCCTTGTCCAGCTTGCTGGCCGCGCGAGTGCGGGCGGGGCTTCGTGTGGCCATGGAGCTCCGGAACGGGTGGCGTGCGAGTGCTGGAAAGATAGCGCGGGCAGCGCGCAGATGGGCAGATGCCCGCCTACTTCCGGACGAGCCTGCGGAGCTGATCCAACTTCTCCAATGCGCTGCCACCGGATGCGGCGGGGGCCACCGAAAACAGATCCCGGATGTCGAGCAGAATCTCGAGCATGAGCTGGTCGCGCATGTACGCGCTCTCGAGGTCGATCATCCGGGCGGTCTCACCGCCGGTCTTCGCGCGGTCATACGACTCGCGGTAAATGACCTCGAGATTCGCGAGGATTCGATCACGGGAGCGCATGGCCTGACCACCTCGGAAGCGCGGGGAGACAGGAGTGAACGCTCCAACATAGCCTATAATTCAGGCTCTCCCTCCTCACCGGAGCATGCGATGCGCTTCCCCCTCCCGCCCGCCCGGCGGCCGGTCTGGCTGGCTGCCGTCCTCGCCCTGGCCGCCTTGCCGGCCCTCGCCCCGGCCCAGGCGCGGCCGCGAGCCCGGGACCTCGGCATCCCACTGCCGGGGACGCCGGGGCCAGCGGACGCGATCACCGACATCTCCGGTGTCGAGGTGGGGCACGTCACGCTGATCTCCGGAAGCGGGAAGCTCGTCCGAGGTCAGGGTCCCGTCCGGACCGGCGTCACAGTCGTGTTCCCCCGGGGGAAGCGCTCTCCCGATCCCGTATTCGCCGGCCGCTATGCCCTGAACGGGAACGGCGAGATGACCGGCGGCCACTGGATGGCGGAGTCCGGCTTTCTCTGGGGCCCCGTCCTGATCACCAACACGATGAGCATTGGCGTCGTCCGCGACGAATCGATCACCTGGATGGTGCGCCAAGGATGGGACGGGTTCCTCTTTTCCATCCCCGTGGTGGCCGAGACGTGGGACGGGACGCTCAACGACATCGAGGGGATGCACGTGAAGCCGGCCGACGTGGATCGGGCCCTGGATTCCGCCGCCGGCGGGCGGGTGGCCGAGGGCGACGTGGGTGGCGGCACCGGCATGATCTGCCACCGGTTCAAGGGGGGCATCGGCACGGCGTCGCGCAAGCTCCCGGCGGAGGCTGGCGGCTACACGGTCGGCGTTCTCGTGCAATGCAACTACGGCCGGCGCAGCCGGCTGAGCGTGCTGGGCGCGCCGGTAGGCCGCGAGATCCCGGACCTGCTCCCGTGCACCACGCTGGCCGACCCGGGCAGCGAGCGCTTGCCCAAGTGCGCAACCGCGGGTGCCATGGTGCCGGGCACCGCCTCGGACGGAAACGGAGGCGGCTCGATCATCATCATCATCGGGACCGATGCTCCCCTCATGCCCCATCAGCTCGACCGGCTGGCGCGTCGGGCCGCGCTCGGCGTGGGCCGGATGGGGGGCCTGGGCGAGGACTCCTCCGGCGATCTTTTCCTCGCGTTCTCGACCGCCAACCCCGGAGCTTCGGTTGCTACCGGCACGGTGAAGCTCACAATGTTGCCCAACGACCGCATGAACCCGTTGTTCGAGGCCACGGTGGACGCGACCGAGGAGTCGATCCTGAACGCGATGCTCGCCGCGGAGACCATGACCGGGGCGGACGGCAACCGGGTCTACTCGCTGCCGGCGGACCGGCTGGTGGCGGCGCTTCGGAAGTACGGCAGAATGTGAGATCAGACGAACCGGTGGAGCTTACATGACCAGCCTTCAGGGCAAGACCGTTCTCTTCTTCGCGGCACCGCTCTACGAGGATCTCGAGCTCTGGTATCCCAAGATCCGCCTCGAGGAAGAAGGGGTCAAAACCGTCGTGGCCGGCCTGGGCGAGCGGACCTACCAGGGCAAGCGCGGCTACCCCGTGACGACGGATACCAGCGTCGATGAGATCACCGCGGCGAGCTTCGACGGCCTGGTGATCCCCGGCGGATACGCGCCCGACATCCTGCGCCGCTCGCGGAAGGTGCTCGATCTCACCCGCGACATCTATCAGGCGGGGAAGCCGGTCGCTTTCATTTGTCACGCGGGATGGGTGCCGATCTCGGCCGGGATCGTCCGGGGCAAGCGCGGCACGAGTGTCGGCGCGATCAAGGACGATCTGGTCAACGCCGGGCTTCTCTGGGAGGACAGCGCGGTCGTGGTGGACGGGAACCTGATCTCGTCCCGGACGCCGGCGGATCTGGGACCGTTTTGCGGGGCGATCATCGCCGCCCTGAGGGCGGGTAAACGGTGAACCCCATGCCATTCCGCGACGCCCAGGCCCGGGTCGACGCCTGGATCTCCCGGTTCGAGGAAGGCTATTTCGATCCGCTCACCAACCTGGCGCGTCTGGCCGAGGAGGTCGGAGAGCTGGCGCGCGAGGTGAACCACCGGTTCGGCCGGAAGACGAAGAAGCGGGAGGAGCCGGAGGGCGACATGGCCATGGAGATGGCCGACATCCTGTTCGTGCTCATCTGCATGGCCAACCGCGAGGGGATCGATCTCGACGACGCGTTCGGGAGGATGATGGAGAAGGTCGAGACCCGGGATGAGAAGCGGTGGACGAAGAAGCCGTGAGTCACTCCCACTCTTCCGGCTCGGCCTCGATCTCCGCCAGGAGCGCCCGGTAGCTCTCGTAGCGGTCCGCCGAGATGCTCCCGTCCCCGAGGGCGGCCCGGACTGCACAGCCGGGCTCGATCACGTGCCGGCAGTCGGCGTACCGGCAGTGGCCCAGCACCGGGCGCATCTCGGGGAAGCACTCCGGCAGATCGCGCGCCTCGATCCCCCAGAGGCCAACCTCGCTGAAACCCGGCGTGTCCATGAGAAACCCGCCCCCGGCGAGAGGCACCATCACCGCCGAGACCGTGGTATGGCGGCCGCGGCGGCCGCGGGCACTGATCTCGCCGGTGCGAAGCCGGAGCCCGGGCTGGATCGCGTTGAGCAGGCTCGACTTTCCGGCCCCCGACGGGCCCGTGACGACCGAAGTACCGCTCGCGAGGGCGGTGCGGAGCGCGTCAATCCCTTCGCCGGTCGTCGCGCTCGCCCGGAACACGTCGTAGCCGGCGGAGCGGAACCGCTGCCCCAGCGCGACACCCGGGTCGAGATCGATCTTGTTCACAACCACCGCGGCCGGGATTGAGTTGGCCTCTGCCACGACGAGCAGCCGGTCGATGAGCTGGGGGAGCGGGGCGGGGTCGGCGGTGGCGGTGACGACGAAGACGTGGTCCACGTTGGCAGCGACGGGACGCGCGCCGCGGCCCTCCGGAACGCGGCGCGCAAGGAGCGAGCGGCGCGGCTCGATGCCCACGACACCGAACAGCTCGCCGCCCGGCTCCGGCTCGAGCCGCACTACATCGCCCACCACCACCCGGGGCCGATCGCGCTTGGCCTTCCCCCGGAGCACCGCGCGCACCAGCCCATCCGGGGTGGCGACCCGATAGACCGAGCCGTCCCGCTCGAGGACCGTTCCGGTGACTGCGCTCACCACTCGCCCGGGGACCCGGCGATCGCCTCGTCCAGGGCGGCCTTCACGTCGTAGAGCGACAGGGCCTTGAGCCGCTCACTCGCCTCGTCGGAAGTCTTACCCCACACCAGCGTCTCGGTCTCGAGGTGCCCCACGGGGCGCTCCCCGCCCGGAGACCAGCGCACGAAGAGCAGCGCCGCGCCGAACAGGCCTCGACGGTCGGGGACGTCGTCCACGTAGATGGCGACGGAGTAGGCATGGCCATCGCGGCCGCCGAAAGCGGCCGCGCGATCGTGCTTCTCCATGTATCCGCCCAGGGTGAACTCGCTCACCGGCGTGGCACCGACTCCTTGACGACGTTCCCCAATATGAAGGCGATGTTGGCGGGGCGCTCGGCCAGGCGGCGCATGAGGTAGGGATACCACTGCGTTCCGAAGGGGATGTAGACTCGAATCCGGTGACTTGCGCGGCGAAGGCGATCCTGGAGATCGCGCCGGACACCGTAGAGCATCTGGAATTCGAACCGGTCAGACCCGATCCGGTTCTGCTGCACGAAGGTCACTGCATGCCGGAGGATTGCTTCGTCATGGGTCGCGATGCCCGGGTAGTGTCCCTCGGTCAGGATCCGCTCCATCAGCATCACGTAATTGCGATCGACGTCCGCCTTGTCGGGGAAAGCCAGGGTCGGCGGCTCCAGGTACGCCCCCTTGCAGAGGCGCACCCGCGCCCGGAGGGCGATGAGATCCATGACGTCCGCCGCCGATCGGCGCAGCATCGCCTGGATCACCACGCCGCAGTGGGCGCCGAAGCGATCGAACAGCCGGGCCTTGAAAAAATCGAGCGTGCGCTGGGTGTAGTCCGAGCCCTCCATGTCGAGACGGACGAACCCACCCACGGCTCTGGCCTTCTCGAGAATCCGGGTCAGGTTGGCGGCGCAGAGATCTTCGTTGATGTCGAGCCCCATCTGCGTCAGCTTGACCGAGACGTTGACCTCGACACCGGTGGCCGCCATCCGATCCAGCATCTCGAGGTACTGGTCCCGCGCGGCGACGGCCTCCCGCTCCTCCCTCACGCTCTCGCCGAGGAGGTCGAGCGAGGGGGTGATGCCACGGCTCGCGAGCTCGGCCGCCGCGGCGACCGCGGTATCGATCGTCTCGCCCGCAACGAAGCGAGAGGCAAATTTGCGCGCCAGGCGGTTTCGCCGAACGAAGTTGAAGATCCGCTGCTGCTCGGAGAGCCAGAGCAGACTCTGACGCATGATCACAGACGGTCCCGTATATTCTTGCGGTTACGCAGGTTACCCAACCGGAGGAGGCCGCCAGCAAGCTACCAGACCACCGTCACCCCAACAAGCGGCGCGCCAGTTTAACGCCGCCGGCGGGCCCCGCGTATTGTCCAATGGTTGCAGCGCCTCAAGCGGCTGATTTGACCGCTTGCGCCGTCCGGAATCCCGTTTCGCGACGCAACGATGACCAACCGAGAAATTTCCGCCCTCCGTCCTGAGCCTTGGCCCCTGCTGACCACGGTGGCGGCGGTGTGGGTGCTCGTGGCCGCGGTCGCGCTCGGCGTTGCGCTCGGAGACGGCGACGGGCCGAGGCTCGAGGCGATCCCGTGGGACCATCTGGTCGCGCTCGAGCTGCTGAGCCTCGTAACCTGGGTCGCCCTCAGCGTACCCGGCCTGGCGCTGATCCGCTTGCCCTGGCTTTCGCGCTTGAGCCTGATCCGCGCCCTGCTCATCGGAGGCACGCTCGGACTCGGCTTCTCCCTGATCTTTGCGCTCGTCGAGCAGCAGCTGCTGCATCTGGTGACCACGCCCGCGCACGAAGCCTTCGCAGCGCAGATCCTGCCCGATCTGGACGCGCGGATCCTGGGCTTCCTCGCCATGGTGGCGCTGGCGCGGGTGACACCGGTCCTCGCGGTCGAGGTGCGGCGGCCGGCGTCACATGCCCCTGCACCGCGCCCGCCCGCCGGTGGGGTTCCGCCGCTGATGACGCAGCTCCAGTCGCACTTCCTGTTCAACACGCTGAACGACGCGGCCGAGCTGGTGCACGTGGACCCGCAGGCGGCGGACGACGTGATCACCCGCCTGAGCGAGTTCCTCCGCGCGGCGCTGGTCCACACGCGGGAGGAGCTCGTGCCGCTGAGGCAGGAGCTCGGCTTCATCCGCGCCTACACCGAGATCCAGGCCGTTCGGCTCCGGGACCGGCTTACGGTTGAGTGGGAGCTCGCGCCGGAGACTCTCGACGCGGCCATTCCCATCTTCGTGTGGCAGCCGATCCTGGAGAACGCTTTCCGTCACGGCGCCGAGCTGCGGACGGGACGGGTCGCCCTCGAGATCGGTGCTCGCCGGGAGGGGACCGACCTCGTCTTCTGGATTCGTGACCACGGGGCCGGCGTCGGCCGCGGCCGCGAGGGACAGGGCGCGGGCTCAGTGCCGGGCCAGGGGATCGGCCTCAGGAACACGCGCGACCGCGTGACCCGGCTCTTCGGGGGGAGCGGCTCGGTTGAGATCGGTGCGCTGGAGGACGGGACGGTCGCCGTGCTCCGGCTTCCGTTCGCCAGGTATGAGGGGGTCCTGGTCCCGCCCGCGCTGCCGTGAGTTTGCGAGTCGTGGTCGCGGACGACCAGGCGCTGGGCCGCAACCGGCTGGTGCGGCTGCTCACGATGGAAGGCGACGTCGAGGTGGTTGCCACCTGCGGCGACGGCCACGAAGCGCTCTCCGCCATCCGCAGCCTGGCGCCCGACGCGGCGTTCCTGGACGTCCGCATGCCCGGGATCGACGGGATCGGCGTCATCGACGCGCTCCGCGGCCAGCCGCTTCCCGCCTTCGTCGTGGTGACGGCGCACGAGGACTATGCCGTCAGGGCGTTCGATCTCGACGCCGTGGACTACCTCCTCAAGCCCTTCTCCCATGGCCGGCTTCGCACCGCCCTCGTCCGGGTACGGGAGCGGCGCACCACGCGATCGGGCGCCGGTCTGGAGCAGCTGCTCGCGCTGGTGAAGAATCTCGGGCGCAGGCCCGAGCGCACGGGCGACCGCATCGCCGTGCGGGCCGACGATCGCACGTTCTTCCTGAAGACCGAATCAATCGACTGGATCGAAGCGGCGGGGAAGTATCTCCAGGTGCACGTCGGCAGCGTGACGCACACCGTCCGCGGCACGATGGCCGGACTCGAGCGGACGCTCGAGCCCGCGGACTTCGTCCGGATCAGCCGCTCGGCGATCGTCAACATCAACCGGATTCAGGAAATCCAGCCCTGGTTCCAGGGCGCCCACGTGGTCATCCTGCGGGACCGCACCCAGCTCACCTCCACCCGGCGCTATCGCCGTCACCTGCGCCGACTGCTGGGCAAGTAACTGCGACTATTGGCGACCCTGACTCACCGATCCAACGCCCGTGGCGGCTCCGGTGCCGGTGCCGCCGAGGAGCGCGAAGGTCGCAACAATTCCGCCGCCCGCGAGCCCGCCGAGGAGAGCGGTCCCGCCTACCGAGAACTTCCGTCCTTCGAGGCTCGCGATATCCTCCCGCGGCAGCGTGACGTGCTCCCCCTTCCAATCACTGCTGACGCGCCGGGCGGTCTCGCTGTGGTTGACCGCAAGCGTGAGCCCAGTCGAGTCCGCAGACACGACCTGCCCCTGAAGGATGAGGACATCGGGTCCGATCTGTGAAGCCAGCGCCGTTGCCCCTCCCGTCGTGAGACGGGCCTCGATCTGTGTCCCCGGGGGGGGCATGGCCGCATCGACAGAAGCGAGCGGGCGATAGGTGTAGCAGCCGGCCACAAGGGTGCAGGTGAGGCCGGCGGTGAGCAGTGCCTTCATACCACAGTCTCCGAAGTGTGCGAACGCCGGTCCCTCACGGGACCGGCGCACGCGACGTGACATCACCCCGTGGCGACTAGTTCGCCAGCGGGGTCGAGGTCGTGTAGTTGAGCACCGGACACGACGCCGGCTGGTTGGGGTTGATGCTCACCGACGTGATCGCTACGCCGGCCGAGCTGGTGGCCGGCGTATTGGGGTTCGCATTGATCTCGGTCAGCCCGTAGGGCAGCCGGCCCGGGATCGGGGACGCGCCCGGCGTGGTCGCGGTCACCGACGCCGGGGCCGGGGCCAGGGACGGCAAGCAGGTGCGCTTGAAGTCGTTCCAGACCTCGGGGTTGAGGAAGAGAGTGGTGTACTTCTCCTCGATGATGTTCTGCAGCGTGGCCGGGAGGGCGTTCGGCGCGTTCAGGTTGGGCAACGCGGGGAACGCGACCGGCGCACCGGCCGTGGCGCCATAGGCGCGATTGGCGCGCGCGGCGTCGAGAGCTGCCTGCGCCCCGCCCACCACGGTGGTCGGGGTACAGGCCGGGCAGGCGATGTGCCACTGCGCCTCCGCGAGGATCAACTGGGTCTCCGCGAAGGTGATCTCGGGCTGGCGGAAGTCACCCGGCGCGCTTGCGCCGTCGATGAACGGCGCGAAGTTGGAGAACGACCCGGCCGAGGAGCCGCTGCCGCCGGACAATATCTTGTTTCCGGTCGGCCGGAAGCCGAAGAAGCCCAACGGGGCCCCGCCGGGATCGGTAGCCGGGATGAAGTAGAACTTGATGCGGGCGCTGTCCTCGACGCCCGCCGTTATCCGGCGCTTCAGAATTTCGACGAGCGCGGCGCCCGGCGCGATGTCGCCACCGCGCTGGGCGTTGAACTGCCACCAGATGTTCTGGCCGACCGGCGTCGCGTCGTGGAACCAGAGGAAATCGTCCGCCGTGGCACTGATCCCGAGCCCCGCCTCGGTGACGGCCTTCGGGTAGGCGGTCGGATCGGTCGCGGCAACGTGCATGTAGTACCGCGCCTTGAGCGAATGCGCGACCTTCGT
>JBGPPG010000007.1:0-57392 GCA_041488455.1 Gemmatimonadota bacterium | reverse complement strand
GATTCGGTCACACAGCTCTGGAAAATCGATGCCGACGGCCCGGGCGGCCTGGGGCAGAAGACTGGTCGCCGTCATGCCGGGCAGCGTATTCACCTCTAAACAGAGGATTTCGCCCTGCGGTGTCAAGCGAAAGTCCACGCGGGAATATCCTCCGAGCTTCAGCGCGTGGTGGGCGAGCAGCGCGAGCCGCCCGCAATCGTCTGCCACCGCGACCGGAAGGTCTGCCGGAAAGATCTCCTCGGACATCCCGGGCGTATACTTGCACTCGTAATCGAAAATTTCATGCCGTGGAATGATCTCCCCGACTGGGAGCGTCTTTCCCTCTAGCACGCCGACCGTCAACTCCCGTCCCGGAACGAAGCGCTCGACCATTACTTCGTCGTCGTACCGCCGCGCGAGGGCTATCGCCGCCTCGAAGTCCGCCTCTTTCCTAACGACCGAGAGCCCCACAGTGGATCCCTGCTTGGAGGGTTTCACTACGGCGGGCCAGCCGAGCCCGACGCCGACATCCGCCGAGGTAACAGGCGACATGACCCAATCGGCGGTGGGGACGCCGGCGAGCCGGAACAGGCGTTTGGAAATGTCTTTGTCCATGGCCATCGCGCTTCCGAGCCGGCCGCTGCCGGTGTAGGGCACACCGATCACCTCGAGCAGCGCCTGGATCGTACCGTCCTCTCCACGCCCGCCGTGAAGTGCGAGAAAGAGGACATCGGCCTTGCGCACCACCGGTATGTTGCCGAGCCCTGAGAGGAGCACCCCACGCTCGAGGGCCCGCAGCTCCGAGAGCGGCGGGGGCTCGGTCCCAACCGCGCCGACCAGGGCGGAGGGCTCCTCCGTCTCGGGGATATAGCCGCGAGCGGTGTCCACCACTGCGACGTCGTGCCCGCGGGCGCGCAACGCGGCCACGACCTGCACGGCGGAGGCAAGGGCAACGTCGCGCTCCGCAGAGGTCCCGCCCGTGAGCACCGTGACACGCATGATGGTTACCGGGCCCCGATCAGCTGCTGGAGGACATCGTAGCGGCTCACGATCCCGACCAGCTTCCCATCCTTCCGCACCAGCGCGGCCGGGCTCTCGCGCGTGAGCATGGGGGCGAGCCGATCGGTCGGCACGTTAGCCTCGACGACCGGGAGCGGCTGGTCCATCACCTCCCGCACCGGGCGGTCGAGGAGGGCGGGCTGGGCGAGCGCACGCGTCATCAGTGTGCTTTCCAGCAGCGTGCCGATTGCTTCCCCGTTGTCCACGACCGGGATCTGACTCACGTCCCACGTGTTCATGAGGTTGAGCGCTTGGCGCACCATGGCGGCAGGCGCCACGCTCACCAGCGCCGGGGCACCCGTGGTGCGGTGGGCGAGGAGCTGCTCGACGGTCGTCCGGGGCGAGTCGAGCAGCTGGTTTTCGCGCATCCACTCGTCGTTGAACACCTTGGAGAGGTACCGCTCGCCGGTGTCACACAGGATCGTGACCACGAGGGCCGCCGGGTCATCGACCTCCCGGGCGACGTCGAGCGCGAGGGCGACGTTCACGCCGGACGAGCTGCCGACGAGGATGCCGTCCTCATGGGCGAGGCGGCGGGTCATGAACATGGCGGTGCGGTCGCTCACCGAGCGGAACTCGTCGATGTACTGGAACCAGACGTTGCCGGGGATCGCGTCGCCGCCGATGCCCTCGACCTTGTAGGGCGCGCCGCCTCCGATCTCCCCGGTCCGCGCAAACCCAGCGTACACCGACCCTTCAGGATCGCCGGATACGACCCGGATCTTCGGGTTCTTCTCCTTGAGGAACCTCGCGGCCCCACTCACCGTGCCCCCGGTGCCCGCCGCCACCACGAAGTGGGTGATGCGACCGCTGGTCTGCTCCCAGATTTCGGGTCCGGTGGTGCGGTAGTGTACCTCGGGGTTGACCGGGTTGAAGTACTGGTCGGCCAGGATCGCGCCCGGCGTGTCCTGCACGATCTGACGGGCCTTCATCCGATAGTGATCCGGGTGATCGGGTGGCACGGCCGTCGGGGTGACCACCACCTCCGCGCCGTACGCCTTGAGCATCCGCACCTTCTCTTGCGACATCTTGTCGGGCATCGTGAAGACGCACCTGTACCCCTTGATGGCGGCGGCCATGGCAAGCCCGATGCCGGTGTTGCCGCTCGTCGCCTCGACGATCGTGCCTCCGGGGCGCAGCGCGCCCCGGGCTTCCGCTTCCTCGATGATCGCGCGCCCGATCCGGTCTTTCACCGACCCGCCGGGGTTCTTGTGCTCGGCCTTGCCGTAGACCGGCGTCCGGATGCCGGCGCCCACGCGTGCGAGGCGAATAAGCGGTGTCCATCCGATGGTGTCGAGGACGGACTCGTATGGAGACAGATTCTGGGGATCCATGCCGGCCTACCTTCTTCCCTGCGGGTTGCGGAACTGCACGGGCTGCAGGAATGTGGTGGCGACGGGGGTCCCATCGCGAACCGCGGGCGCGTAGCGGAACTGCGGGACGGCGGCGACGGCGGCCGAATCGAAGGCCGGGTATCCACTCGACTCCGCGACCCGGGTGGACTCGCGGACGACGCCGCCCTTGGCGTCGACGAACAAATGGAGCACGACCGTACCCTCGACACCCTGCTCCAGCAGGGCCTGCGGATAGCTCACCGGCGACTCCGCGTTGAGCGCCACGGGGGGCCCGTCAGGCGCCGGTGCCGAGCCGGGACGCTCGGACGGAAGCCGCACGAGCGACTCGTCCTGTCGAGAGCAGGCGGCGAGCGCGAGCAGAGCGGCGTACGTCAGCGCACCACGGGGCGCGCCGGTCACCGCTCCTCCGCGCGCCGCTGCAGGTCCGCCAACCGGTTCAGAGCCTCGAGCGGGGTCATCGCATCCAGATCCAGCGCCCGGATCTCCTCGACCACGGGGTGCGGCGGGGCCTCGCCGGCAAAGAGGGTGAGCTGACCGGGGTCGGGTGCCGGCGGCGGGGTCCCGGCAACTACACGGTGCTCGCCTTCAAGCGTCGCGAGGACCTCCCGCGCCCGGCCGACCACGCGCGCCGGCAGTCCCGCGAGCCCCGCGACGTGAATTCCGTACGAGCGATCCGTCCCCCCCGATTCGAGCCGGTGGAGGAACACGACCGTGTCGCCGGTCTCGCGCACGGCCACGTTGAGGTTGCGGGCGTGCTCCAGCCGCTCCGGAAGCTGCATGAGCTCGTGATAGTGGGTCGCGAACATCGTCTTGCAGCCGACCCGATCGTGCAGGTATTCGGTGACTGCCCAGGCGATCGCCACGCCGTCATACGTGGACGTCCCCCGGCCGATCTCGTCCAGCAGGACGAGGCTGTGCGCGGTCGCATTGTGCAGGATCGCGCTCGTCTCGCTCATCTCCACCATAAAGGTGGACTGGCCCCGCGCCAGGTTGTCGCTCGCGCCGACCCGGGTGAAGAGTCGGTCCACGACGCCGATGAGCGCAGATTCGGCCGGAGTGAAGCTCCCCATCTGCGCGAGCACGACGCATAGCCCGATCTGGCGAAGAATCGTGGACTTGCCGGCCATGTTGGGCCCGGTCACCAGGAGCACCCGCTCCGCTTCCGCGAAGTGCACGTCGTTCGGGATGAACTGCTCCCGCGGCATGAGCCGCTCGATGACGGGATGACGGCTCTGGCGCAGCACGAGGCCGAATCCGTCGCCGACCTCGGGGCGGGCATATCGGTATTGGACCGCGACCTCGCCGAGCGCGGCCCACACGTCGAGCCGGGCCAGCGCGCGCGCGGTGGCCTGGATCCGCCTGATCGCGCCGCCCACCCGGGCGCGGAGCGCCGCGATCAACTCGGCCTCCCGAACCACGATCCGCTCCTCGGCGCCGAGCACCTTGGCCTCGTAGGCCTTGAGCTCGGGGGTGACGTAGCGCTCGGCGCCGGCGAGGGTCTGCCGCCGCTCGTAGTCGGCGGGCACCTTGTCCGCGTGCGCGTTGGTGATCTCCAGATAGTACCCGAAGACCTTGTTGAATCCGACCTTGAGCGAGGAAATCCCGGTTCGCTCCCGCTCCCGCTGCTGGAGGGTCGCGATGTAGCGCTTGCCCCCGTCGCGCAAATCCCGCAGCTCGTCCAGCTCCGCGTCGTAACCTTCCCGGATCGCGCCTCCGTCGGCCAGGACGGCGGGGGGGCGGTCCTCGAGTGCCGCCGCGAGCTCCGCCGCGAGATCACCCAGCAGATCGAACTCGGCTTCGAGCTCCCCCAGTGCGTCGCTTCGGTCGCGATTGGCCAGCCCGGCGAGCGACTCCAGGACGTCCGGCAGCCGGCGAAAAGAGTCGCGCAGGGCCCCCAGCTCGCGTGGTGTGGCACGGCCCGCGGCGGCCCGTCCGGCCAGCCGCTCGAGGTCGCGCACGCCGTCGAGCGCCTCCCGGAGCCGAGCGCGGCCACGGCCGTCATTGACCATCACCTCGACCGCGTCGAGCCGGCGCCCGATCGCGGCTGGATCGCGGAGCGGCGAGAGCAGCCACTGCCGGATCAGGCGCGCGCCCATGGGCGTCAGCGTGAGATCGATAGTCTCGAGGAGGGTTGCACCCCGCATTCCGGAGCGCAGCGGCTCGACCAGCTCGAGGTTGCGGCGGGTCATCTCGTCGAGCCACAGATACGCCTCGCTCCGGCGCACGGCGGGACGGGACAGGTGCGGGAGCCCGCCGGGCTGGAGCTCGCCGAGGTAGCGGAACAACGCCCCGGCCGCGCCGACGGACGGCGCGTCGGCGGGCTCGAGGCCGAGGCCGTCGAGCGAGGCAAGCCCGAAGCGCCGCGCGAGTTCTTCCTGCGCCAGCGCCGGGTCGAATTCCCACGGGTCGCGGTGGGTGCGCAGCGCGGGCGAAGCGGGAATGTCGTCCCGGGACGGGTCGCCCGCGGGCGGCGGCGTCACGACTTCCGCCGGCCCAAGGCGCGAGAGCGCCTCACCCAGCGCGGCCGCGCCGACCGTCTCCAGCACGAACTCACCGGTGCTCAGGTCGATCGCGGCAAGTCCCGCCACATCACCGCCCGGCGCCACTGCGACGATCCAGTTGTTCCGGTGTCCCGGGATCCAGCCGTCGGCGAGCAATGCCCCGGGCGTGACGGTCTCGACCACCTCGCGGCGCACGATGCCTTTGGCGAGCTTCGGGTCCTCCACCTGCTCGCAGATGGCGACGCGGTGGCCCGCGGCCACCAGCTGCTTGAGGTATTCGGCTGCGGCTTTCACTGGAACGCCGGCGAGAGGAACGCCGTCGCCGCGCGAGGTGAGCGTGATGTTGAGCAGCCGGGCTCCGAGCTGGGCATCGTCGAAGAACATCTCGTAGAAGTCGCCCATCCGGAAGAAGAGGATCGCGCCGGGATGACGCGCCTTGATCTCCCGGTACTGCTGCATGAGGGGCGTCGATCCCTCGGCCACGCGGCCCGTCACGGCCCCACCACGAACGCCTGGCCGCCCAGCTTGGCGCGGACGCCGGGCAACGCGGCCTGAGCAGCGGCGCGGGTGGGGTACGCGCCTACTCTGACCTTGTACAGGCCCTTTTCCTCGGCGACCACGACGTCGATGCCGCCCGTCTTGACCCGCTTGGCGATGCTATCGGCGGCAGCGCGGGTGTTGACCGCCGCGATCTGGATGCGGAATGCCGCCGGGCCTGCCGCGGGCAGCGTCGAGGGCAGAGGCGGCGTCGAGTCCGGCTTGTGGCTGGGCGGGCTCGGCGCGGACGGCGGGTGCTGCGCGGACGGCGGGTGCTGCGCGGTGTCGGCGGCGGAAGCGACGGGCTTTCCGGAATCGGCCGGCGCCGCCGGCTTGGCGGAATCGGCCGGCTGAGCGGCGCTGGCCCGGGCGGCGGAGTCTCCCCGGGCGGAGTCCGCGCGGGCGGTGTCGAGCGCCACGCCGGCGCACCTCTGATTGTAGAACTGGAGCTGGTTCTTGAGCTCGACCTCGGCCCCCACGCGCGTGAGGCCCTCCGCGAGCCATCGGCACGCCGACGGTGCTCTCCGCAGATCGAAATAGATCCGGCCCGCCCAGAACGCCGCCTGCGCGTAGACCGGCGACGTGGGATAGTCGAGCCGCAGGCGCTCGAGGTTGCGGGCCGCGCTTTCCAGATCGTTGGTGGCGAAGTCCAGCTGGGCGAGCCGGAGCAGTGATCGGTCGGCCCAGGTCGAGGCGGCGTATTCGGCCGTCACACGCTGGAGATCCCGCCGCATGTCCTGCGGGTTCGCCGCCACGACCGCACGGGCGTAGAGAATCTGGGGATAGAGCGTGTCGGTGGATGGAGTCGCGTCGAGCACGCGCTGGACGACTGCTCGCGCCGAGTCACCCGAGCCCTCCTGAGCCAGTCGAACGGCGTGCACGAGCCGGGGCTCGGTCTGCGCCGAAGAGAGCGCCGGCCGGGCAATCCAGGCGGCTACGGCGAGCGGCAACCCGACGCTCACCCTCCACCAGCGCCGGCGCCTCACGCTACTTCCACCGGCGGCGGGCCCATCCGCAGCACCAGATCCATCAGCACCCCGCGTTCGTCGGAGATCGTCGTGCCCTTGAGCGCTGCATCGGCGGTGACCGCCGCGCGCAGCGCCGCCGCAATGCGGGCCGGTGGCCAGCCGGGCGCCCACCTCGCCCAGCGGCGGGCCTCCTCCCCCCAGCTCAAGAGCCCGTAAAGCCGGGCGCCCCGCAAGAGCTGGAAGCCGGTGTCCTCGAGCCGCGCGCCCCGCACGTTCCGGTCGTACGAAGCGCGCACCCCACCGAGCGCCACGAGGGTAGTTCCGAGCAGGGTCAAAAGACGTACGCCGCTCACGCCGGCCTGACCGAGCACGGGGCCGAGAAGCAGAGCTGCGCGGCCGGGGCTCCCGTCGAATACCGCGTCGCGCCAGTCGAACATCGTCTCGCCGTACCGCACGCCGACCAGCTCCGCCACTCGTTCGGCGGTGATCGCCGCGCCATCGGATGCGGAAGCTAGCTTCTCCAGCTCCGAGGCGAGAGGGCCCAGGTCGGTTCCGACGGCCCGGACGAGATGCTCGGCAGCCTCGGGGTCGACGGCAACGCCCAGCCCCTTGGCGCGATGCAGCACCCAGCGCGCCGCTCGGTCCGGCGTGAGCGGCTCACAGGCGACGGTGACGGCGAGGCGGGCGAGCTCCTTGTCTTCCTTGTCGTCTCCGGCGCCCTGCACAAGCAGAAGGACGGTATCGGCTGAAGGCTTCGCAAGGTAGTCCACTGCGACGCTTCGGGTCTTCGTCTTCCGCTTCCACGCCTCGACCTCCCGCACCACGACGACGCGGCGCTCCGCCATCATCGGCGGCGTCCGGCAGAGCGTGTAGAGCTCCTCCGGGTCGAGCTGGACCGCCGAGCGCTGGTCGAGGTTGAAGTCACGCAGACCTGGATCGAGCACGTGGTCCAGGACCGCGCGGATCACCTCGTCCTTGAGGAGGTCCTCCGGGCCGTGCAGGTAGTAGGCAGGCGCAACCTCGCCCCGCCGTACGGAGCGGAGCAGCGTATCGAACGTCTGGGATGGCATTCAGGGAATTCTAGAGCGTGCGGGCGCCGCGTGCGACCCGGAGGGGCATCGACAAGGCTCGAGGCGACTCAGCGCCGTCGCATGAAGCACTCGACGAACATCAGCGCCACCAACGTCTTCCCGTCTTCCACGTCGCCCCGTTCGATCAGCCCGAGCACCCGCGACCACCGCATGCGCTCCACCTCCAGGAACTCATCCGCCTCCCGACGCTCCGTCCCGCGCCCGAGTCCGGTCGCGAGAAAGAGATGGATCCGCTCGTCGGTAAACCCCGGCGTCGTGTAGATCGTGGTCAACGGGCGAAGCTCGGCGGCGGTCACACCGGCTTCTTCCTCCAGCTCGCGCCGGGCGCAGGTCTCGGGCGCCTCACCGGGCTCGAGCCGGCCGGCCGGGATCTCCCACACGTACCGCTCCGCGGCGTGCCGGAACTGCCGGATCAGCAGGACTTCAGGGTCCGGACTCGTGGGGTCGTCGGCGAACGGCACGACGGCGGCGGCGCCGGGATGACGGATCATCTCGAGCTCGCCGACCGATCCGTTCGGAAAGCGCACCGTATCCACGTCGAGGTCGAGAACTCGGCCTGAGTACGCGCGGCGGGAAGAGATGAGAGACATGAAATCAGTGAGAAGTGAGAGGTGAGACGTGAGAAGTCGCAGGCGGGTCAGAGGACGCTTCGCACCCACGCGACCGGCACCTTGATCGCTTCGGCAGCCAGATACTCCAGCTCGAGCACGGGGTTGTCGGAAATCGGGCTCGTCTCGGTTGGCGAAGTGTAGACTTTGAGCCCCGTGCGTCGGGCTTCGAGCCGAAGGCGCAACATGTGAAACGGATCGCTCACCAGCAGGGCGCTGTGACGGCCGTTGCTCGTGAACCACGCGGCGACCGCCGTCATCGACGCCGCCGTGGAGCGTCCCTGGGGTTGCATCACGACGGCGGAGTCGGGAATCCGCTGGGCCACGAGCCAGCGTCGCGCCACGGTGGCTTCGCTTTCCTTGTCGCCCTTGCCGATGCCGCCGGTGACGAGAATGATCGGCGCGAGGCCGTCGCGATACAGCACGAGGGCGTGGTTCAGGCGGGCGCGGAGCACGGGTGACGGACGGCCGTTGTATTGCGCGGCCCCGAGGACCACGATGGCGTCGGCCCGGCGGCGCTCGTCCACCTGAGCCATCGCGAGAACGCAGACGAAGGCGACGGTGTAGACGATGCCGAACAGCAGGGCCACGAGGCCGAGGACCCGCAGCGCCGTCCTCCGGCGAGGCCGTCCCGCGGCGCCGCTAGAGGTCGAAGCTTTCGCCATGCTTCGGAATGACGACCTCGCGCACTCCCTCCTCCTGCAGGATTCCGGCCATGGCCTCGAGCGCGGCGCCCTCGCCGTGCACGACGAACGCGCGGCGGATCGGTCCGCCCAGCCGGCGGACCCACGCGCGCAGCTCGGAGCGGTCGGCGTGGGCGGAGTAGCCGCCGATGGTGGCGACCTCGGCCCGCCGCGGGTGCTCCTGCCCGAAGATCCTCATCATGTCGGCCCCCTCCTGGATCCGGCGGCCGAGCGTGTCCGCCGCCTGGAAGCCCACGAACAGGATGCAGTTTCGGTGGTCGCCACCGTGGTTGGCGAGGTGGTGCAGGATGCGACCGGATTCCGCCATGCCCGACGCCGCGATGATGACCGCGGGGCCCGTCAACGTGTTGAGCCGCTTGGACTCGGACACGTCCCGGACGTAGCGGAGCAAGGGGAAGTCGAAGATCGACGCTCCGCTCTCCAGCAGGGGCTCGATCGGGTCGAAGATTTCGGGGTGCAGCCGGAAGACGTCCGTCACGTCCACGGCCAGCGGGCTGTCGAGGTAGATCGGGATTTCGGGGATGGTCTTCGCCCGCCACAGCCGGTGCAGCGCGTAGACCAGCTCCTGAGCGCGGCCCAGCGCGAACGCGGGCACGAGCACCTTGCCTCCGCGCGCGGCGACCCGGCTCACCAACTCGCCCAGCCGCTGCTCGGCGTCGGCCACCGACTCGTGCTGGCGGTCGGCGTAGGTCGATTCGACGATGAGCGTATCGACCGGCCCTTCCGGGGGACTCGGGTCTCGCACGATCGGGAGCCCGTTGCGGCCCACGTCGCCGGAAAAGACGAGTCGGTGCGGGGCCGGCTCCGCGATGCGAAGGTCCACGGACGCCGAGCCGAGAATATGGCCCGCGTCGGTGAACTCGAGGGACAGGTGCTTGCGCAGATGGAGCAGGCGCCGGTACGGGAGCCCGATCGCGAGATCCTGGACCGCTACCGCGTCACGCAACCCGTACAGCGGCTCGCACTGAGGCCCCGCCCGATCGTGCTTGAGAAGGAATTCGAAGTCCTTCTCCTGCACGTGGGCCGCGTCGGCGAGCATCACGGCCGACAGGTCGCGTGTAGCCGGCGTGGCGTAGATCGGCCCGTGAAACCCGTGATTCACGAGCAGCGGGAGCCGGCCGGAGTGATCGATGTGGGCGTGGCTCAGGACGATCGCATCCACGCGCCGCGGATCGAGGGGCAGCGTGGCGTTGAGCTCGCGGGCCTCCGCCCGATGACCCTGGAAGAGACCGGCGTCAAGGAGCACGCGGGCCCCGGCCGCCTCGAGCAGGTGCATCGAGCCGGTGACCCGGCCGGCAGCGCCCCAGAAGGTGAGTCGGATTCCGGCCATCGCGGGTCAGCGGGTGCCGAAAAGGCGGTCCCCGGCGTCGCCCAGGCCGGGAAGAATGAAGCCCTTGGCGTTGAGGCCCCGGTCGAGCGCGGCGGCGAAGACTGGGACGTCCGGGTGGCCACGCTCCATGGCACGCACGCCTTCCGGGGCCGCAACGAGACAGAGAAACCGGATACGCTTGGCTCCGGCCTGCTTGAGCGCCTTCACGGCGGAGACCGCCGAGCCGCCGGTGGCGAGCATCGGGTCGAGCACGAAGAAATCGCGGGCCTCTTCGTCGCCAGGGATCTTGAAGTAGTAATCGGTGGGCCGGAGCGTGGCTTCGTCGCGTGCGAGCCCGATGTGGCCGACACGCGCCGAGGGGACCAGCTGTGCAACCCCATCCACCATGCCGAGGCCGGCCCGGAGAATCGGGACCAGGGTGAGCTTCTTGCCGGCCACTTGCCGGCCCATCATCCGCTCGAGCGGCGTTTCGATCTCCACTTGCTGCGTGGGCAGGTCTTTGGTCACCTCGTACGCCATCAGCATCGCGATCTCGCTGACGAGCTGCTTGAAGTCGCGGGTGCTCGTTCGCTTGTCGCGGAGCAGAGTGAGCTTGTGCTGGATCAGAGGGTGGGTGAGGACGGTCAGATTAGGGTGGTCAGGGGCGGGCGACATGCCCCAATATGAGGTGAGAAGTAAGAAGTGAGAAGTGAGACGGCCACTTACTTCTCACTTCTTACTTCTTACTCCTCACTGACTTCCAGCGCCACCACCCGGCACACAGACTCTCCGGCCGCGCACACGCTCGCACGCAAGGTGCCCCGGACCGCCGCGGCCCGGCCCGGAACGACGGCAACCGGGGGCGCGGCGAAGTAGGCCGAGTCGGGCGTGAGAAGGGGCGAGTCGAAGCCGACCAGGGCGCCGTCTTGAGACTCGAGCACGGGCTTGAGGCGCGCGTTGATCTTCCAGCCCCGGGCCACCATGAGCTCGAGCCGCAGCGAATCCCCCGCCGGAATCATGCGGACGACGAGGGGTCGCCCGGCGGTCGGCTGGGGCTCGACCCGCGCGCAGGCGGCGAGCAACATGAGAACGAGGCACTGCTCACTTCTCACTGCTCTTCCAGCAGCTCGCGGATCTTCCCGTCCCAGTAGTGATAGTTCGTGTCCCCGACGTGAAACTCGCCGGCCCCCTCGTCGCGGATCTGACCCCGCTTGTCGATCAGGACGAAGCTGGGCCAGTAGCGAATGCCGTAGAGGTCCCATGTCTTCGTGTCGTTGTCCTGGGTGACGGGGTATTCGATATGGTACTTCTCCAGCGCCCGCTGGAGGTTCCCCTTGTCGTGCTCGCCGGAATAGGGCGGGAACTCCGGCGTGTGGACGCCGACGATCGTGAGGCCCTGGTTCCGGTACTTCCGGTCGAAGTCCACGAGCGACGGCACCGTGTTGGTGCAGTTGTAGCAGGTGAAGACCCAGAAATTGAGCAGCACCACCCGGCCGCGCAGGGATTCGAGCGTGAGTGACTTCTCGGCATTGAGCCAGCTCTTGTTGCGCCACGCGGGGGCGGGGCGGGGGGTCGCCCGGGGAACCCCGAGCAGCGGAATGCGAGTCTGGGCCCCTGCGTGGCTCGCGGCCTCCAGGGCGCCGCCGAGCGCCCCGGCCGTGGCCAGGGACAGGGCGACGAACAGCGCGGTCTTGGGCATGGCTGGCTCCGGTCTGGTCAGGATGCTAACGCCGGCGGGCGCGGTCCGGTTTCGTGCTTGACGCACCTACGTGGCGCAGTACGTTGCGGAACATGCAACCGGTTACGGCTGGGATTATGGCGGCTGTCCTGTGCGCGATGCTGGTGCCACGGACGCTCGCCGGACAGGGCACGGTCAGCGGCCGATTGACGATCCAGGAGCACGAGGACGAGACGACGCAGGACCTCGCAACCGGCGTTATATACCTCGAGGCCGCGGGGGGCGCTAACGCGCCGGTCCGCGAGGTCGCGACCGAGATCGCGATGCACGACAAGGCATACGTTCCGCACATCCGCATCGTCCCGGTCGGCAGCACGGTCGCCTTTCCCAATCAGGATCCCTTCCGCCACAACGTGTTCTCGAGCTCAAGCGGCGGGCCGTTCGATCTCGGGCTCACGCCGAGGGGCCGCGCGGCGCAGAACGTATTCGCGCGGCCCGGCGTGTACGCGATCTACTGCAACATCCACGCGACGATGAGCGCGTTCGTGGTGGCGGTCACGACACCCTACTTCGGCCAGCCGGATGCGGACGGCAGCTTCTCGTTCGCGGCGGTGCCGGCCGGACGCTACGTGCTGCACGCCTGGCACGAGCGCGGCGGCGAAACCACGCAGACGTTCGACGTCCCCGCCGCCGGCCTGAAAGGGCTGGTGGTGGTGCTCGACGCCCGCGGCTATCGGCCGCAGCCACACCGGAACAAGTTCGGGCGCGAGTACGAGACGAGTGACGACGGCGACCGGTACTAACAGTCTCACCTGGCGGATCTTCGTCGGGGCCGCGGGTGTGGTGGCGGCCGTCCTCATCGGGACTCTCCTCCTCGCCGCGGCGTCGGTGCGGCGCACGGCGGGCCGAGAGCTCGACCGGAGCCTGGACCGGACGCGCCAGCTGGTCGTCACCTTCCTCCAGGGAGACCGGCGCAGCCTCGCCCAGAGCGCCACGGTCTTCGCCCAGAACCCCAACTTCCGCGCGCTGCTCGAGAATCCCGGCCCGGGCGACATGCTGGACCAGTCGCTCGAGGCGGCGCATCTGCTCGGGGCCACGTTCGTGCAGATCACCGATGCCCAGGGCGTGCGATTGGCGCGGAGCGACGAGCCGCAGGCGCCGCCGACCCTTCTCGCGCGCTCGCCCCTCATCGCGGGCGCGCTCCGGGGCGAGGTGCGATCGGGCTTCGGCGTCACCAGCGACTCGACGCTGTTCCAGGCCGTCGCCGTGCCGATTCCGGGCGCGGGGCCCGGCGTCGTACGGGGCGCGCTCATGGTGGCGCGCACGATCGACAGCTCGCTCGCTACGGCGGTCAAGCGCAGCACCGCGAGCGACGTTGTCTTTTTCACGCTCGACTCGAGCGGTCGCGCGCGGATCGCGGCGTCCACCCTCGCGCCCTCGCCCGAGCTCGCCCGATTCGTGGGCGGATACGGGGCGACGGTGACGAAGGACGCAGCCGGCGGGACCGAAGCTGACGGAGAGCCGGTGGTCACACGGCGGACCGACGTCGTCCTGGGCGGAGAACCGTACCTCGGCCTGGGCGGTGCGCTGCTCTCGTCCGGGGGCGAGCCGCTCGGCGGCTTCGTCGCTCTGAGGGCTCGCGCCATCGAGCTGGCCGGCTTCCGCGATCTTGGCCTCCGGATCGGGTTGGCCGGGCTGGCCGGGCTCCTTCTTGCCGGGGTCTTCTCCTACCTCCTCGCGCAGCGAATCAGCCGTCCGATCCTCGGCCTCGCGGCGGCGGCCCAGCGGGCGGCGGATGGCGACTATGCCACGCCCATCGAGGCCGAGGGGCCGGACGAGATCGGCCGGCTGGCGGAGGCCTTTCGCGTGCTGCTGGGCGACCTGCGCGAGAAGCAGTCGCTGGTGCATCTGCTGCAGCAGCGCGAGGAGCACCGGGGGCGGACGCTCGCCGCGAATGATGACGCCACAGTCGCGGCCGCCGGCCCCAGTGGTCAGGGGCTCACGAGCGGGCGAGTGTTCGCCGGACGCTACGAGATCCTCGCGCCCCTGGGACAGGGCGGCATGGGCGTGGTGTACAAGGCGCGCGACCGCGACCTCGACGATGTCGTAGCGCTCAAGCTGGTGCGAGCCGAGCTGGTCGCGATGGACCCGACCGCGCTCGAGCGCTTCAAGGACGAAGTGCGCCTCGCCCGGCGCATCTCGCACCGGAACGTTGCCCGCACCCACGATTTCGGCGAGGCGGAAGGGGTGTATTACGTGACCATGGAGTTCGTGGCCGGCACCCCGCTCACGGAGCTGATCCAGACCGAGTCCCGGTTGCCCCTGAGCGCGACAGTCTCCCTGGGCAAGCAGCTGTGCCGCGCGCTCGAGTCCGCGCACGAGCAGGGCATCATCCACCGAGACATCAAGCCGCCGAACATCATGGTGGCTCCGGACGGCCTGGTGAAGGTGATGGACTTCGGTATAGCGCGGCCGGTCGAGCGGGAGAAAGGGCGGACCAAGACGGGCCTGGTGATCGGCACACCGGACTACATGGCGCCGGAGCAGCTCCTGGGCGAGCCGCTCGACGCACGGACCGACCTCTATGCGGTGGGCGTGGTGCTGTACGAATGTCTCACCGGGCGGCGGCCGCACCAGGCCGACTCGTCGATGGCGCTCATTGGCGTGAAGCTCGCGCAGGAGCCGGTGCCGCCGCACGAGGTCGCGCCCGACGTGCCGGTGGCGCTGTCGCGAGTCGTGATGCGGGTGCTGGCGCGGGACCCCGATGCGCGGCCGGCGACCGCGGCGGCGCTGCACGAGGAGCTCGTCCACGCCGTTCTCACCATGCCTCAGATCCCGGCGTCCCCTTGAACGTCAGCAGCTCGTGATCTGCCCCAGCTTGAGCAGCTCGAAGTCGTGCCCGTACACCGGGTGGGCGCGGAGCTGATCGAGCGCGGTCTCCCAGCGGGGGTCCGACGTGCCCGTGACGTACCAGGCGCTGCCCTGGTCGGCGAAGAGCAGACCATAGCGTTGGAGCGCCTTCAGAATCACCAGGGCGTCCCCGGTGTAGGGCGTGAGGTCGAAGTCGGCCCGGAGCCGCACCCGGAGCCCGTACGGCGGAAGGCTCGCGTCGGCGTACTGGCCGCAGTGGCCCGCGGGAGCGGTGTAGGCGCGGCGGGCATGCGGCACGGTGAACCGCAGCGCGTGGGTCAGCTTGTCGCCGGCCACCTCATCGTACTTGAGGAGGCCGGGCAGGATCGGAAGCCCGGCCGCGTCGGCGGAGGTCCAGCCCGCCGGCCGCGTCGCGTCGATGGTGAGATCCCATTTGGCCGACGAGCTCACCATGAAGCCGGAGCCTGTCCGCACCGTGTTGTAGAGCTCGTACAGGATGCAGCTCCCCTGCTGCACGACGAGCACGTGCCGGTCGCCCGACGTGGGGTCGGGGCTGGTCGTGCTTCCCCCCTCGATCGGTGCATCAAGCGGAATCGGCATCGGACCGGGGTCGCTCTCGTCGGAATAGTCGGCGCCGTCGGTGCCGTAGGTGATCGGCACGAGCGGCTGGCTCGCGGGGACCACCGTGTACGGGATTCCGTAGTACTCCTGGGTGGTGCCGAGATCGAGGTGCACCGCGGCGTCGGGCGACATCTGCCCCAGGAGCGCGCCAGAAGACGGATCCACCGGATCCGCGCTCACGTCGCGGTTCCACGCGTTGTCGGCCGGAAAGACCTGGCAGCCGCCGATGCTCGCGAGCGAGCCGCTGGGCGCGGGCGGGTTGGTGCCGGGCCCCGCGGGACTGGTCGCGGGGTCCTGACTGGCGCCCTGGCAGGCTGCGAGTAACACGAGCGGAATGGCGAGCCAGGAGCGCATGCTGGAGCGCATGGGGGGTCCACTCCGAACGTGTGGAATGAGGCGAACTTGGGACGTCGATCAGGGCCGACGCCGGCCCGAAAAAGGGCAAGAACCATGCTGCGAGGCCTCTTCCCGGCTCCTCGAATTCGCCCCAGATTGCCCTGAAGCCGCGACGGCCCAGAGAGGATGCATTCCGATGCGCTGGATGCCTGGTGGACGCAGCGACAACCTGGAGGACCGCCGCGGGGAAGGCAGCGGGGGCGGGGGCGGGTTCGGCGGGATGCCTCGCGTCGGCCTGGGCGGGATCGTCGTCCTACTGGTGCTGAGCGTGATCTTCCGCCGCGATCTCGTGACGCCGTTTCTATCGTCCGGCGGCGCGGACCGGCCCAGTCCCGAGGCCACGGCAGAGGCCAACACCGCCGAGGAGCCGGTCGTTCAGTTCATCTCGTTCGTGCTGGACGACGCCCAGGCCACGTGGACCAAGATCCTGCCGACGATGGGGCAGCAGTATCAGCCCGCCAAGCTCGTGCTCTTCCGGGACGCGATCAACTCGGCCTGCGGCTTTGCCCAGGCCGCGACCGGCCCGTTCTACTGTCCCCTGGATCAGCGGGTCTACATCGACCTCGGCTTCTATCAGGAGCTCAAGGATCGCTTCGGTGCGCCCGGTGATTTCGCCCAGGCGTACGTCCTGGCGCACGAGATCGGGCATCACGTGCAGAATCTGCTGGGCACGGATCAGGAGATGCGGCGGGCGCAGCAGTCGAGCCCGGAACAGGCCAACGCCTTGTCGGTCAGGCTCGAGCTACAGGCGGATTGCTACGCGGGAGTCTGGGGCCATTCGACCGAGCAGCGGCACCTGCTCGATCCCGGGGACGTGGAAGAGGGCATTCAGGCCGCGGCGGCGGTGGGCGACGACCGGATTCAGAAGATGTCGGTAGGACGGGTGAACCCCGACGCGTTCACGCACGGCACCTCCCAGCAACGTGTCGCCTGGTTCCGCCGCGGCTACGAGACCGGCCGCCCGGACGTCTGCAACACATTCGACTCCTCTCGCTGACTCAGCGTCCGAGCGGCTGTGCCGGGCGGCAGGCGCACACGTCGCACGCCGGATCGTCGCAACGCACCTCGAGCCAAGCGTTGCACGCCGGGCAGAAGAAGGCGTCGTAAACGAGGTAGTACACCCGGGCCTCGCCGCACGTCGGACAGCTCCGCTTGTCGATCCACCCTTCCAGGCGGAACCCGTCGATGAGCACCAGGTTGTCTTTCGCGTCTACCGTCACGGACATCGTACGCTCCTTCCGGGTGCGTCCGCACGTCACTCGAGGGCGAGCGGCGTGATGCCCTGCTCGAGCTCGAGGAGCCACTGCTTCCGCCAGAGCCCGCCGCCGTAGCCGCACAGCGTCCCGTCCTTCCGCACGACCCGATGACACGGAATGACGATGGCGATCCGGTTGTCGCCGTTGGCCTTGCCCACCGCCCGCTGCGCACCCGCCCGGCCCACCGTGGCGGCGAGCGCCTCGTAGCTGCATGTCTCGCCGTAGGGGATCTGCCGGAGCGCATCCCAGACCGATCGCTGGAACGGGCTTCCCGGGTAGAACAGTGGCACGGTGAACTCCCGGCGCCGACCCGCGAAGTATTCGGCGAGCTCGGTGCCGAGCTCGACGAGCAGCGGATGCTCGCCGGGCACCGCGTCGGTCCGAAGCCGCCGCTTCAGGGTTGCAATCTGGGTCTTCAGCATCCGCCGGTCGGAGAACTCGAGCAGGCAGACGCCTCGGTCTGCCGCGCCGGCCACCAGCGGGCCAAGGGGGCTGTCGACCCAGCCGAGCGTGACCTGCCCGGCCCCGAAAAGATCGCTCTGGAGCTCCGGACCCGGAGCGGATGCATACGCCGTCATGCCGTACCTCTACGGGAATGGGCCATTTCCCGTTTCGCCGAACCGGTCGCCGGATCGGCCCCATTGGAACTAACTTCCGCCATGGACAAGATCAGCCTCGCGGACAAGCTCGCGCAAATCCACGAGCACTGGCGGCCCAAGGTCGTCGGGGAACTGAACGGCCAGGAGGTCAAGCTCGTCAAGTTTCAGGGCGAGTTCGTCTGGCACAAGCACGACGCGGAGGACGAGCTCTTTCTCGTGATCGACGGGCGGTTCCGCATGGAGTTCCGCGACCGCACGATCGAGCTCGGGCCTGGCGATCTCCTGATCGTCCCCCACGGCGTGGAGCACCGGCCGGTTGCCGAGCACGAAGTCGAAGTGCTCCTGTTCGAGCCCGCCGGCGTCCGCAACACCGGTGACGTCCAGCACGCTACGCTCACCGCACCACAAGGGGTCCGTCTCTAGGCGCATCAAACAACGTTCAACAAGGACAGTCCATGGGCAAGGGCGACAGGAAGACCCGGCGCGGGAAGATCTTTCGCGGTACCTACGGCAAGCGGCGGCCCCGGAAGAAGAAGGTCGCCAAGAGCACCAACAAGTGAGCCCGCCCGCGCGCTGCGGCTGGGCGCGCACCGAGCTTGGCATCCCCTACCACGACACCGAGTGGGGCGTCCCCGTCCACGACGAATGCACGCTCTTCGAGTTCCTGATCCTCGAGGGCGCGCAGGCGGGCCTCAGCTGGGAGACGATCCTCAAAAAGCGGGTGCGCTATCGCGAGGTGTTCGCGGGCTTCGACCCCGCCCGCGTCGCGCGGTACACCGCGGCCCGCACGGCCCGGCTGCTCCGGGACCCGGGCATCGTGCGCAACCGGCTCAAGGTCCAGAGCGCGGTCACCAACGCGCGGGCATTTCTCGACGTGCAACGCGAGTTCGGAAGCTTCGACGCCTATGTCTGGCGACTCGTCGGCGGACGGCCCAAGGTGAATCGTTGGCAAAGGCTCGCGCAGGTGCCGGCCCGTAGCGCGGAATCGGACGCGCTCAGCAAGGATCTCCAGGCCCGGGGGTTCCGCTTCGTTGGCTCGACCATCTGCTACGCATTCATGCAGGCCGTCGGGCTGGTCAACGACCACACCGCGGACTGCTTCCGCTACCGCGAGCTTGGCGGCTGAAACCGACGGCTGCCCCTCGGCCGTACGGTTGAGCACGATGCGAGCCTGTCTCGCGGTCCCCGTCGCTCTCATTTCCAGCGTCGTCGTCCCACCCGGTCTCCGGGCTCAGACGGGCTGCGACCCCGCCTTCGCGCCCGCGGTCGACAGCGTCCGTCGGATGGTGAGCGACCTCGGCCTCAGGGGAGCCGGGCTCATCATCCGGCTCAAGGGCCGCCCGGTCTGCGAGGCGTACATCGGCCCGATCGGGCCGGCGACCGAGATGCCGGTGGTGTCCGCGGCGAAATGGCTCTCCGCCGCGGCGATCCTCGCGCTCGTGGACGAGGGCAAGCTCCGGCTGGACGACTCGGTCTCGCGGTACCTGCCCTACTTCAAGGGAGACAAGCGGGGCATCACCGTTCGTCAGCTGCTGTCGCATACCTCTGGCCTCCCCGATTACTCGCCCTGCATGTTCCAGCAACAGCTGACACTGGACGACTGCGCCCGTCAGATCGGGGAGAAGACCACGCTGCGGGCGCCGCCGGGAATGGAGTTCGCCTATGGCGGCGCGGCGTTCACCGTCGCGGGACGGGTGGCGGAGGTCGCCGCCAAGGCGACCTGGGCGGAGATCTTCACGGCCACGATCGCGGCGCCGCTCGGCCTGCGCCACACCGGCTATGGCGCCACCGCCAATCCGCTCCTGTCAGAAGGACTCGCGTACTCGTCCGCGAGCGACTACGCCACGTTCCTCCAGATGCTGCTCGACGGAGGGGTGCACGACGGGCGCCGAGTCCTGTCGGACGCGGCGCTGGACGAGATGATGCGGGACCAGACCGCTGCCGTCACCGGCCGTGTCTCCCCCCGTGGCGACCGGACCTACGGCCTCGGCTGCTGGCGCGACGTGGTGGACTCGACTACCGGCCGCGCACTCCTCGTTACGAGCCCGGGCGGCGGTGGGTTTGTCCCCTGGATCAACCGGCGCCGGAACATGCTCGGCGTCCTGGCGGTGTACGACCGGATCGAGCGGGTCTGGCCGACCGCGCTCGCGGTAATGACCGTTGCGCGCGACGGGGCGGTCGCCCTGGACAGCGCTGGCACGGGGACCCGGTAAGCCAACTGTGCCGGTCAAACCCGGGGGCGGCTGCCGCTGTCGCCCCGGCGCCGGCGGGGTAACTTCCTGCCATGGCGCAGACCCACGGCGGACAGGCAACCATGACGCTCGACATCGCGTTCCAGAAGGCGGTGACGCTCAAGCCCAAGCCCGCGCCCGAGTCGCTGGGCTTCGACCGCCACTTCACCGACCACATCTTCGTGATGGACTACGATCCGGGCCGCGGCTGGCACGACGCCCGCATCGCGCCGTACGGACCGCTCGGGCTCGAGCCGGCCGCCGCCGTGCTTCACTACGCGCAGGCGATCTTCGACGGCCTGAAGGCCTTCCGCGGCGCGGACGGGCGAATTCGGTCGTTCCGCCTGGACGACCACTGCCGGCGCATCAACCGTAGCGCGGTGCGGGTCTGCATGCCGCCTATCGAGGTCGAGTGGCTGCACGACTCCATGGTGGAGCTGATCCGGGTGGAGCAGGACTGGGTGCCGTCGGGCAAGGGCACATCGCTCTACATCCGCCCCACGATGTTCGCCAGCGAGCCGTTCCTCGGCGTGCGGCCGGCGGAGCAGTACACCTACTTCGTGCTGCTGTCGCCCGTGGCCGGCTACTACGGCGAGAAGCGCGAGACGGTGAAGATCTGGGTGGAGATGCGCCACGTGCGCGCGGCGCCGGGTGGGCTCGGCGCGGCCAAGGCGGCGGCGAACTACGCGGCGAGCCTCGAGGCGGCGCAGGAGGCCAAGCAGCGCGGCTTCGACCAGGTGCTCTGGCTGGACGCGCTGGAGCATCAGTGGATCGAGGAGGTCGGCACGATGAACCTCTTCGTCCGCCTGGGCGACGAGATCGTGACTCCGCCGCTGGACGACACGTTCCTCGCCGGGATGACCCGCGACAGCGTGCTGGTCCTGCTGCGCGACTGGGGCATGAAGGTCAAGGAGCGCCGGGTGTCGATCGACGAGCTCAAGCACGCGCACCGGCGCGGGGACCTGACGGAAGTGTTCGGCACCGGTACCGCGGCGGTGATCTCGCCGGTGGGACTTCTCGGCTTTCCCGACGGCACGCTCACGGTGGGCGACGGGCAGCCCGGTCCGGTGGCCGACAAGCTCTACAGTGCCCTCACCGACATCCAGTACGCGCGGGCGCCCGACCGGCACGGGTGGATGGTGCCGATCACCTGAGGGCCGCTGGTCTTCGACGTCAGCGTCGCTTGCCTCGCGCCGCGGTGCCCTTCGTGGTCCGCGGCGCGCGGTGTTTCACGCCCAGATAGCCCGCCACCATCGCGGCCAGCTCGTCGGCCAGTTCGTCATCCGGCACGCCGAGCTCACGGCCAAGATCCCGGTCCGACAACACCAGGCCCTGGAGCGCGAGCGCCACGACGCAGAGCGCCAGGCCGACGGCGCGCTCCGGATCGGGGTGGGCGACGTCGCGGCGCCGGCACGGTGGGCGCTCCGGTGCTGGAGCGGCTCACGCCGATTGTGGACTACGCGCGCGTGCGCGTCATTCTCCAGCCCGGCGCCAGTCTCGCGGCGCCGTTCGCCGCGGATGCGAGCGGGCTGCTCCTGGATTCGCCGGCACCCGAGTTCTCGGTGGCGCGGGTGGGGTTCGTCGCGGGCGCGAGCGCGGCCGCGGAGGCGGGCATCGAGGCCGGCGACGGGATCGTGGCGGTGGACGGCGAAGGGGTGGGGGAGCTGGGGTTGTCGCGGGTACGGGAGCTGTTCCGCGAGCCGGGCGTGGAGCGGCGGCTCAGGGTCCGGCGGGGGGCGGAGGTACGGGAGGTCCGGCTCCGGCTCCGGGCGCTGGTGTAGAGCGGGAGGCGGGGGCCGGCGGCGTTCGGATGGGGGACTGTTCGACTTGCGAAACCGATGCGGCGATTAGATTTTCCGACCCCTTGGGGCTAGGTAGCTCAGATGGTAGAGCAGCGGACTGAAAATCCGCGTGTCGGCGGTTCGATTCCGCCCCTAGCCATTGTGGTTCCTCCGGTTCTAAGTGCTCCCTTCGCCATTCCTTAGAGGGCTCCTCCAGAGGGCTCCTCCGCATCGTGGCTGCGGCCGCCCGCCTCAATGTCGGCCGAGGAGCATTGAGACCCTACGGACCGGCTTCACGATGGCGATTGGGCGGCAGTCGGATACCGCCCTTGCTCTCCGGCCGCGGCGTGGGACACATTCGGGGCACCATGCCTCGCATTCTGCTCATCGAGGACGACAACTCGATCCGTCGCGCGTTTACTCGCGCGCTGACGGGCTCAGGTCACGAGGTCAGTGTGGCAGCGAACGGCGCCGACGGGCTTCGGTTGTGGCGAGAGCGCGGCGCCGATCTGGTGCTGACGGATATGCAGATGCCGGAGATGAATGGCATCGAAGTCATCCTCCAGCTGCGTGCGTCCGCGCCGACGCTGCCTGTCATCGCGATGTCTGGTGGGGACCAGTCCGGGGACCTCGATGCACTGCGCGACGCCAAGTTGCTCGGCGCCGTGGGACTCCTCGCGAAGCCGTTCTCCATAGAGACGCTGATCACCGCAGTTGCCGCAGCTCTCGAGCAGGCCCGCAAGCACACCTAGTCCGCCCTACCAATCCGAACCGCAGGGTCAGCCGCCCTGCTACCCTCCGCGCGCCTGGGGGACAAAACAAGGCCGCCTCGCCGAAGGGCGAGGCGGCCAGGAACCACCAGCGAATTCGCTTACTAGAGCGCCCAGCGCAGACCGACGGTCAGCGGGATCATGTAGGCGGTCTCTTCTTGCAGTGTGGTCGCGTCGGTCGCTCCCTTGAAGATCGCGTGGAAGCGGCCTTCGGCGAACACGGTGGCGGTCTTGCCTACCCCAACGTCGAACCCGGCCCCGGCGTTGGCACCGAACTTGGTCTGTGAGTCGGTCGAGGGCTGGCCGGTAATCGAGGTCTTCCCGTTGTACACCCCGACGCCGCCGATGAGGTACGGCCGTGCCTTGCCTGCGATCGGGAACGCGAAGACCGCGTTCGCCGTGCTGCCGATGAGGCGACTGTTGCCGTCGATGCCACCCTCGAGGCCGAACCGATTGTAAAAGCCGTCCACCTGAAGGCCGACCGGGCTCGCCGCAGGCTTCACGCGAGCGACGATCTGGCTGCTCCAGCCGGTCTTGCTGCCATCGGCCAGCGTACCGGTCGGCACGGCGGCACCACCACCCAGGCCGAGACTCACGGCCGTCTGCGCGTGCACAATCTGCGCGCCCAGAACCACCGCGAGCCCGATCGCCACACCGCGCACGAGGCTCTTCATGGTTTCCTCCTCAGGATTTGGTGCTGATGACACAGCTTTGACAGACGCGGGGAGTGCGTCCGCTGTATGCCCAGCAATCGGTCTGCCATCGAACGTTACAGACGGGAACGTCCTGCTGACAAGACCCGGCAGCACTTGGGATTATCCGGTGGTCCAGCCCTGGAATTGAAGCCGTCACCGGCCCCTCTTCGGGGGTTGCCGGAGACGGCTGGCGAGGGGCAATGCAAGCGAGCCCCGCGAAGCGCAGTGGTCTCGCGCCGAAGCTCGTGGTCTAGATCCTACGATCACCTGACCGACGGCCGGTTCCGACACGGAACCAAATCCTCCGGAGGTGGGGGCCGGTGCCAGCTGTCGGGCGCGCAGCTGCGCCGGCGCCCGCGGTTGCGCGAAGGGCCGTAGAATTCGGAGCGGCGGGCATTCCGCCCCGCAGCGGCGACCACGTATTTGGTGAACTCAGCATGACAAACTACGCAGCGAAATTGCTGGAGCAGGTTCGCAAGGTCGCGATCGAACCGGACCCGGTACCGTCATCCTGCGATCCTGTCGCCACGAGCCTGCGCGGATTCGGGCTCCTCGGTGTCCTCGCGATGCTTGTCATCGTCCTCGTAGGCAATTATCCCGTTGCGCCCCTCGGCGCCATTCTGGTGCTCGTGTGGGTCCGGCGGTCGCGCACGCCGTGGCGCGAGATCGGCTACGTCCGGCCCCAGAGCTGGACCCGAGACCTGGCCACCGGCATCACTCTCGGAATCGCATTCAAATTCCTGACGAAGGCGATCGTGATGCCGCTTCTCGGTGCCGACCCGATCAATCCGGCGTTCCATTACCTGGCCGGGAACCGGGCCGCGCTCCCCGGAGCGATCTACGCAATGATTGTCGGCGCGGGCTTCGGCGAAGAAACCGTCTTCCGGGGGTATCTGTTCGAACGCTTCGGTAAGCTGTTCGGCCCCGCGGTGTGGGCCAAGGCTTTGACCGTGCTGCTCACCACCGGATTGTTTGGACTGGCCCACTACCACGACCAAGGGCTCGCAGGCGTCGAACAGGGGACGATCACCGGGCTTGTGTTCGGAACGATCTTCGCGGTCACTGGCCGGATCTGGATGCTGATGTTCGCGCACGCGGCGTTCGACTTGACCGCGCTTGGGATCATCTACTGGAATCGTGAATCCGCCGTGGCTCACCTCATCTTCAAATAGCCGCCGGAAGTCCTCTCCCAGCCTTCTCCGGCTACCGTCCACCTCTGGCCGTCGTCGCCGCCGAACCGCCGAGCGCCGCAAGCCCGGCCAAGCTCGCGCGAGTTTCCCTCCAATGCGACACTGTTCCGCTTTCCCTCCGACACACTCTGTTCCCCCCCCAAACGCGCGCGGCAAGCGGGTAGTGCCGGCCCGTGTGTCGTTCCATGGTGGCACGGCAGTTGCTCGGTGTGGCGGCTGCCCTGCAACAGAACGCCCTCCTCCACAACACGACCCGCACCCTGCCGGGGGGTTTGACGAATGGATCTGCGCGTCGAGGACTTGCCGCTCCCAGTCGACCGGTCCCTCTATCAGGAGGCGATCGATACGTATCTCGAGCTGTCCCACAAGTACATCGAAGCGCTGTACGTGTTCGGCCACATCCGCTATCCCGGGCTCTCCGACCTGGACCTCCTTGTCGTGCCCAAGAACAGCTACCTGGCCCCCCTGCGCTTGCATTTCAGAGACCGGCTGCCCCGGCGGTTTGACCCTATCATCGAGCACGACGTCTTCGTGGTTCCGGCATCGCAGCTCGGTGCCTGCGAGTATCGATTGACGTCGCGGTTCTCGCTGGTTTACGGACGCGATGTGCTGGCCGGTATCACGCCGGAGACTTCGGTGGCGGCGCGGGTCTGCGAAGCGCTGGAAGCGATCAACAACATGGTGGCGTACCTGGCCCAGCTTAAGCGAACCGGCGTACTAAAAGCGCAGTCCTGTGTCCGCGTCTTCAATGGCCAGCGGTACAAGGCGCGCCGGCTGACAGACCTGGGCCTGATGGCGGAAGACGGCTACGGAGACAAGATCGATGCCCTGCGCGACAGGTTCATGGCGGCTCCCGACCCCGAATGCGTCCTGGAGATGTTCGAAGCATTCGAGCAGTCCGTGACGGCCTGCGTCCGCGCGCTGGATTCCTCATTGGGCCTCGACGTAAGCTCCTTCACTCGGATCGCGGGCATCTCCTACGGGCAGGTGCCCGTGGCCTTCGAGGGCTTCGAGCTGCGCGACGCCAAACGACGGGCCGACGTCATCACGGCGTATCGGCAGGAGCTCGTCAGGCGCAACTACTGGTACGGCTTCTGGTTCTTGCCCCGCCTTTTTCCGGCCGCCGCCGCGAGGGCTCCCTGGCATCGTGTCGTCTTCAGGGCTCTCCGATCCGGCTCGCGCCGGTGGCGTCGGCTTCGGTCGTCCCTGCGCCCCATGACTCCTGACGGGGACGTTGACGCCCCGGCTTAGCCAACTGGCACCGTTGTTGCTTTTCCTGCTGCAAGCCCTTGCAATGCACCGTCTCCACCACTCAATCCCACGCGCCGGCGGGGGGAGTCAGGCCATGGAGTTGCGCGTCGAGAACCTGCCGCTTCCGGTGGACCGATCCCTCTACCAAGAGGCCATCGACGCGTACCTCGACCTTTCCCACAAGCACGTCGAGGCGCTCTACGCTTTCGGCACCGTCCGCTATCCGGGGCTTTCCGACCTCGACGTCCTCGTGGTGCCCAAGGACACGTACCTCGCCCCTCTGCACTTGCACCTGCGAGACCGGCTGCCACCGCGGTTCGACCCCATCATCGAGCACGAAGTCTTCGTGGTTCCCAAATCCCACCTGCAGGCGTGCCGATACATATACCCGGGACCGGAAGGGTTTCGTTGGGTCTACGGCCCTGACCTGCTGGGCAATATCGCGCGAACGAGCTCGCTGAGCACCGGTCTCTGCGAGACGCTGGAATTCGTCCACAACAAGCTGGTATTCCTCGCCAACCTGCGACGGACGGGGGTTCTCAACGCACGGTCCTGCATCCGCGTGTTCAACAGCCATCGATACACTGTGCTGCGGTTGGCCGGGCTCGGGCTGATGGAGGAGAACGGGTACGGAACCACCTTCGATGCCCTGCGCGCCCAGTTGATGGCGGCGCCCGCCGCTGGCTTGGTAGTTCAGATGTACCGAGCCTTCGAAGAGTCTGTGACTGCTTCCGCACGCGCGCTGATTTCCGGTCTTGACCTCGACCCGCTTCCCGTCAGCCAGGTTGCCGCAGTGTCCCAAGGGCGAGTAACCGTGCCGTTCGAGGGATTCCAGATTCACGACGCCAGGGAACGGGCCGAGCTTCTCGCGGCCTACCTGCAGGAATTGGTGAGACGCAACTACTGGTACGGCTTCCCGTTCCTGGGCCGCCTATTTCCCACTCCCGCGGCCAATTCCCGGTTCGAGCGTTTCTTGTATCGATCCCTCCGATCCGGATCGCGCCGATGGCGCCGCCTGCGGATCGCGCGTCCAGCGACGCCACTTCCCCAGCGACTGCGCCCGGCGGTCGCCCGCCCGGCTTTCCACGCCATGCTGAGCCGAAGCCGTGACTAATCCCGCCTCGCGCGCTCCGACCATCTGCGGTCCCTGCGAGGCCGCGCCGCAATCGGACCCCGCGGGCGCTACGCACACCGCCCGCTGCCCCGACTGCGGCGCGCCGCTGGTGCGCGCCTCGGGCTGTGTCCACTGCCCCTGCTGCGGCTTCGGGAAGTGCGGGTGACGCTGGGCGGGTTCCGGATCGCGACAGCATCGGTTTAACAAGCGCTTGAATCCCAGGCTCGGCGTCGTGCCGAGCTCCGCTCGCGCGTTCGGTCGCGACCTCCCCTATCGTTTATCATAGGATGCGGCTGAGCCGGCCTACCAGTGTTATTTCCTTGCCTATCGGAGTGACGGTCATATGACGATGAAGCTGCGGTTACCTGCGCTCGCCTTGCTGTTGAGCAGCCTTGCCGGTGCCGACGCAGGACCGGGCTATCATGTCCTCAAGAGCTACGTTCTCGGCGGCACGGACGGCTGGGACTACGTCGCGCTGGACTCGGTGCACCACCGCCTGTTCGTCGCGCGCCAGACGCGGGTGCTGGTCTTGGATCCGGCCACGGGCAAACTGCTGGGAGAAGTCACCGGCCTCAACGGCGCCCACGGGACTGCATTCGCTTACGCCGTCAATCGCGGCTTCGCGACGTCCGGTCGGGACAGCACGGTGACGATGTTCAACCTCGATACCTACGAAGTGCTCGGTAAACTGAAGGCGGACGAAGACGCGGACGCCGTGCTGTACGATCCGGCCACGAAGCGGATCTACACCATGAACGGCGACGCCGGCACCTCGACCGTCATCGATCCGGCGACCGGCAAGGTGGTGGGCACGATTCCATTAGGCGGGAAGCCGGAGTTCGCCGTCTCAGCCGGCGATGGGATGCTGTACGCTAACATCGAGGACAAGGCCGACATCGTCGAGATCGACGCCAAGGCACTGAAAGTCGTGCGCGAATGGCCGATGGCACCTTGCACGTCGCCGACGGGACTCGCGATTGACCGTCAGCATCACCGGCTCTTCAGCGGGTGTCGCAATCGGATCATGGCGATCTCGGATGCCCACGCAGGACGGTTGCTCGCGACGGTGCCGATCGGCGCCGGCGTGGACGCGAACGCCTATGACCCGGGGACCGGCTTCGCCTTCAGCTCCAATGGAGAGGGCACGCTGACCGTGGTCCGGGAGGAGACGCCGGGCAAGTTCAGTGTTGCCGAGACGGTGCCTACGATGACCGGCGCCCGGACAATGGCGCTGGACCCCGCGACGCACACGTTGTACTTGGTCGGTGCGAAGTTTGGCCCCCTTCCGGATTCCGCTCCCGGGACCGGCCGCCGCCGGCCGCCGGTGCTGCCCAACTCCTTCGCGCTCCTCGTCGTGGGACGGTAGCTCGCAGGCAACCCTCGAGTCCGCCGGAGACAGGGCGCGCCGGTGCGAGTGTCCGCGTTGGCTGCACTGCTCGGGGTCGTGGCCGCGCCGCTTTGGGGTCAGACGCCGGGCGACTCAATCGGCCTCGACCCGGGCAGCCCCGTCCGGTTCGTAACCGCGACAGCCGGTGCCCGCTACGGTGCCGGCTGGTTGCATCGCCTTCTGTTCGGCGGGGACCACCGCCCGCTCTGGACCACACCCATCGAGGTCGAGGTGCTCGACCTGGGCACCTACGCCGGTGGACTCCGGCCGGTCCGCCGTGGCGGACACTCAGAGACCACATCGCTGCATCTGGACGCCGCCGATGGACGGAAGTTCGACTTCCGGTCGGTGGACAAGGATCCTTCGCGAATCCTCCGACCCGACCTGCGCCGGACGGTCCTGGGTTGGATCGCCCGGGACCAGGTCAGCGCGGAGTATCCGGCGGGCGCGCTGGTCGCGGCGCCGCTGCTCGAAGCGGCCGGGGTCGCGAACGCGCCGCCCACGCTTTTCGTGATGCCAGACGATTCCGCCCTCGGCGAGTTCCGTGAGGAATTCGCCGGGATGCTTGGTTTGCTGGAAGAGCGACCTACCGACGCGTCGGAGGAGCATTCAGGTTTCGCCGGTGCACGCAAGGTTGCCGATACCGACGAGCTGTTCGAGCGGCTGGACCGAGACCCCGAGCATCGGGTAGACACCCGCGCGTTTCTCGCGGCCCGGCTGATGGATAACCTCTTCGGCGACTGGGACCGGCACGAAGGGCAATGGCGGTGGATCAAGCCGGAGAAGGGGCGAAGCACGCCCTGGGAGCCGATCCCCTACGATCGCGACCAGGCGTTCTCCAGGTATGGCGGCTTCCTCGCCGGCCTCGGGCGCATCGAGGATCCCGATGCGGTGTTCGTCACCTTCGGCGACCGATACCCCAACCCGATCACTCTCAACCGGAGTGCGCGGTCCCTGGACCTGCGGCTGCTGGACGACCTGGACTGGCCGACCTGGGATTCGGTCGCCCAGGCACTTCGGGCACGGCTGACGGATTCGGTGATCGACGGCGCGGTTCGCCAGTTGCCGCCGCCGTACTACGCGCAGGATGGCGCGCGTCTCGCGCGGGCGCTCAAAGCGCGGCGCGACCAGCTGCCCGATGCCGCCCGCCGGTTCTACCGGATGCTCGCATTCGCTGCCGAGGTTCATGCAACCGATGCAAGCGAGACCGTCACGGCGACGCGCGGTCCGGCGGGAACCCTGGACCTGACGATCCGGGCGAGGGAAGGTGAGCTCGGGGACGTGGAGTACTTCCACCGCCGGTTCGACCCGCACGACACGAAGGAGGTTCGCCTCCTGCTTCGCGGCGGCGACGACAGCGTGCGCGTCGTGGGGCCGGGCAAGGGCCCCACGCTGCGGGTGATCGGCGGATCGGGGGCGAAAGTCGTGGTGGATGATGCCGCGGGTGGCCGGACGCGCGTCTACACCGACTCTTCCGCGGTGATGGTCGGCGGTTCGCACCCCCCATCCGTCGCGCGCCGACCTTACGCGCCACCGGACTCGACCAGCCTGATCCGCGCAGCGCCCCGCGACTTTGGCCACGCATGGACCGTGAACCCCCAGGGCGGCGCCGGGTCCGACATCGGGGTGTTCGTCGGTCTCCAGACCACGCTGTTCGACTATGACTTCCGCCGGAACCCGTACGCCTTCCGGCTCGATATGCGGGGCGGGTATTCGACCGGGTTCGGCGCGTTTACGAGCGAGGTGCTCGGGGACGTGTGGCGGGAGAACTCGGGGACCCACTTCCTGTTCCGGGCCAGAGCGTCGGGCACCGACGTCCTGCGGTTCTACGGGTTCGGCAACGAGACACCGGATACGGCCGCGACCGCATTCTACCGCGCTTACGAGCATCAGTACCTGCTGACGGTGGCGGTCGGGCTCTCGTTGGGACGGCGGATGACGCTCAGAGTCGGGCCGGTACTCAAGTACTCCACGACCGATCTCACCCGCGCAACGCTCGTCAGCCAGCTGCGTCCCTACGGCTCGGGGGACATTGGCCGGGCGGGGGCCGAGACGTTGGTCACGTTCGATTCACGCGACTCTCCGGCCATGCCCACGCGAGGGATGCACGTGAGCGTGGGTGCCAGTGTGTATCCCGCCGTGTGGAGTCTGGTGTCGACCTTCGGCGAAGTGCACGGGGAAGCTGCCACCTACCTGACGGCACGGCTTCCGCTGGAGCCGACGCTCGCACTTCGGGTCGGTGGCAAGCGTGTCTGGGGCAGCTACCCCTTTCAGGAGGCGGCATTCCTCGGCGGTAGCACGACGGTGCGCGGCCTGTACCGGGATCGCCTCGCAGGCGACGCCTCGGCCTATGCCAACGCCGAGCTGCGGGTCCACCTGACCAACGTCGCCCTCCTCCTGCCTGGGGAGATGGGGGTGTTCGGGCTGGCGGACGCCGGCCGGGTCTGGGTCGCCGGGGAGTCGTCGACCCACTGGCACAAGGCCTTCGGAGGCGGGCTCTGGTTCAACTACCTGAACCGCAGGAACACGATGAGCCTCGCGCTCGCGCGCGGGGACGGTCGTACCGCGTTCTATGTCCGGAGCGGATTCATGTTCTGACACCGTCTCCGCTCGCTGGGCATCCGAGGACCGGCGCCCGGACAAGAGGGTGTTTGATGGTTGCTGTCGGTTCCCAGATCAAGGAGGCCTCAAGAATGCCCATAGGCAACAAGGAACGGCACCGCACAGGGCGCATCGGCTGGCTACGCGCGGCGGTACTGGGCGCGAACGACGGCATCCTTTCAACATCGAGTCTGGTGCTCGGTGTCGCAGCTGCGCATGCGACTCACAGCAACGTACTGGTCGCAGGGGTCGCCGGCCTCGTGGCTGGGGCTATGTCGATGGCTGCCGGAGAGTACGTGTCTGTCCAGTCACAGGCAGACACCGAGGAGGCCGAACTCGAGCTTGAGCGCGCGGAACTTAAAGCAGACGACAAAGGCGAGCACAAGGAACTGATGGCAATCTACGTCGCTCGCGGGCTCGAGCCTTCGCTCGCGAAACAAGTCGCCGAGCAGCTGATGGTCCATGACGCGATAGGCGCGCATGCCCGCGATGAACTCGGCATCTCCGAGACTCTCCGTGCGCGTCCGATTCAAGCGGCGTTGGCATCGGCTGGCAGCTTCGCTGTTGGAGCAGCCATGCCTCTCTTGGTCACTGCCATGGTCCCGGCGGCGGGTTTGATCCCTCTTGTCTCTGGAACTTCACTGGTGTTTCTCGCGCTTCTAGGCGGGCTGGCCGCACGCGTGGGTGGCGCAGGGGTGACGATGGGCGCAATACGCGTCACATTCTGGGGTGCGCTAGCCATGGCGCTGACCGCAGGCGTCGGGTCGCTGTTCGGAACCGTTCCGTGAACGGGGCCAACCGGAGGCCGGCGCGGTTATGTGCCACGGGTGGGCCACGCGGGCCCCGACTCGTGAAGGTCATTGGCGTCGGGTCACTCGGGTAGCCGTGCGGCTTCGGTAGGTGCGGATGACGCGACGGTCACCCGGAGGCGACCATCTTGGGTGTGTCCGCCTCGTCTGGCCAGTGCGTACGACTCGGTGTCGCCCCGCTCAACCGCCCAGCAAATGCTCTTTCACGAGCGGTGACCTTGCCGCCTCAAGGCGCGCCGACGTAGCTCAGCGCGTCCCGAGCGTACCGATACTCGAGCGGCAGAGGAACCCGTTTGCTCTCTCCGTCGAGCCCCACCGACGTCGCCGCCGCCGGCAGCTCGAGCCGGAAGCCATCGACCAACATGCTGTCCAGGCCGAAGCCCCCCATCCCGATGGCGAGCCCGCGATCGATGCGGCCGTAGGCGCGGGCAAGACGGCGGGCCTGCTCGCGGCCGCGGGGAACGATGACATGGAGCGCCCGGGTACCGTCCAACGCCCGCGCACCCAGCTTGGGCGGCGTGAGGATGCGCTCGCCGGCGCCGATGAAGACCAAAGGCGACGCGTAGGTCTTGACCACGCCCGACACCTCGAGCTTCACCGGTATGGGACGCAACGTGGCGAGGACGCGCAGGCCTGCGATGAGGCTCGCGACCCAGTAGCCGCACCACGGCTCGATCCGGTCGCGCGTGCGCACGAACCGGACATAGGCGCCGACCGAGCTGGTGTTGATGAACAGCTGGTCGTTGACGTATCCGACGTCCGCGGTGCGCACGACCCCGCGCCGAGCCAGGTCGAGCGCCTGGTCGAGGTCGGTCGGGATGCCGTGATCCCGCGCAAAGTGGTTGAGCGTGCCGCCCGGGAGAATAGCGAGCGCCGTAGTCGTGCCGGCGATGACCGAAGCCGCCGCCGCGACGGTCCCGTCGCCGCCGGCGACGAGCACCCGAGGCACGCCGGAGGCCACGGCCTGCCGGAGCGCGCCTGGGAGCTCCTGGGGACAGACGAGGTGGACGGTGAAGCCATCCGCACGCCTCAAGGCGTCCAGCGCCGCCGGCGCGTGTCCCGCTTTCGGGTTCACGAACGAGGGCAGCGTCACGCGTCGGTCCGGTCGTCCGCGGGCGTCCGCTCCACCGGGCGCACGCTCGCGCGCGAGCCTTCGGCAATCGTCATCCATAGCAGGAGCCACGCGCCACCCGCCAGCAAGCCTCCCGCGGCGTCGGTCGGGAAGTGCACGCCCAGATAGATGCGGCTGGCGCTCACCAACCCCACGATGAGGGCGGCACCGAGCCAAACCAGGCGGCGATGGCGTCGGGCGGGCTCCCACAACGCGGTCAGTGTATAGGCGAGCATGCCGTAGCACAGAATCGATCCCATGGCGTGTCCGCTCGGGAAGCTGAACGAGTAGTGCTTGAGAACCAACGCTGCGTACGGCGGCCGGGCCCGGTGGACCGCGGCCTTCAGGGCGGTCTCGACCAGCTTGCCACCGCCGAACGCCGCGACCCACGCCGCGGCCAGCACGAGCTCCCGCCGGACGACGAGTGCGGTGATCGCGACGCCTGCGATCCCCCAAGCCACCGGTGAGCCGAGGAGCGACAGCGCCCCGGACAAACGGAAACCCGTCTCCGTGACATGTCCGTGCACCCACGTGGAGGCAGTGGCGTCCCATTCTGCCGCCCGGGCGCTTCGGAGAACCGCCGCGAGCAACCCGGCGAAGGCGAGGAAGATCAGGGCAGAAGTCGCAAGCCCGGTGACGAGCCCCAGGCGCTGCGGAGACGGAGTGTTCACCATACCTGCCACCCAACATACCAGCCGAGCTCCGCGCCCGTCGCGGGTGCCCCGCCGGCCGTCAATCACGACCCGGCCTTAAGTATTTGTCGGTCGACCCATGTGGCTGTCACGACATTCGATAGCCGACCGACCCCGCCAACTGTCGAGATGTTGTACGGTATTACCGATTCGGACAGCCAATCTAAGTACTTCTGAATAAATCAGTTGAGTAGCAAAAGCCCATGGCTCGTAAGCTGCCTTTACCGGCCCAGCAGATTCGGTCCGTTACCCCTGACACGGAGGGCAGTATGTCGGCAGGTCGGAGCTTGCTCGTCACTCTCGGACTGTGTGGGTTGGCCACCGTTCCCGCTGTCGCCCAGGCCCGCAGCACGATCATGGCGACCGCCACCGTCATCGACCTGAGCGAGGCGCGGGCGACCGTTGAGATCGCGAACCGCCTCCTTGCCAGCGCGCACGCCGAGTCGCGCGTCACGGTCGCCCCGGGCCGCAGGGAAACCGCCGCCGCGTCGGTCATCGTGAGCTACCCCGAGCGCAAGACCTCAGGGGTTCCCCTAGACCCGGCGCTCGCCACGATCGTCTACTGGTAAGCTGATGCGTGCCCGCGCTTTGCGCGGGCCCCTGCATATGGTCGCGGTCGCCCGACCCCGGCTCGTCGTAACTCCTTCCCGCCCATCCACCTGACCGGTGGCCCTGATTCTGCGTTACCGCCGCGCGGCTCGGGACGTTAGAGCCGCTGGAAGCATCGGCCGATACTTGGATTGTCTCCAGCTCGCTTGTGGCGATTTCGGCCTGCGGGCTGCTCCTGCGATTCCGCTGAAGCCCAGGGGATGCCATGGGTGTGACGTCTCGCCTCCAACCGCTCGAAAGCGAAGACGGAGCCGGCAACGGACCCGTCAAGGCGGAGCCTCTTGCCCGCCGGATGGAGCGCGCGCGCGCGTTCTCGGGCTTCGCCAGTCTGGCCGTCGCGCTGTTGGGGACGTCGGTCCTGGTCGGATGGCGGATCGACCAGTCCCATCTGAAGAGCGGGATCCCCGGACTCGTCGCCATGAACCCGGTGACCGCGCTCTCGTTCGTGGTCGCGGGCCTCGCCTTGTGTCTGCTCCGCACCGAGTCACTCCCGGCGCGCACGCGGCTTCTCGCCCGGATGCTCGCCGTTCTGGTCGTCGTCCTGCCGCTCGTCTCGCTCAGCCGGCTGTACCTGCCCTGGGATCTGGCTCTCGACCGTCTGTTCTTCAGCGCTCAGGTGGCGGTGGCATCGGGCGGCCAACCCAACCGGATGGCCCCCAACACCGGCCTGAACTTCGTGCTTCTCGGTCTTGCGCTGCTGTTCCTGGATCGGCGAACCGCACGGGGGTGGCGCCCGGCTGAGGGAATGACCGCGGCAGCCGGCATATTCGCGCTGATCGCGGTGCTCGGCTACGCCTACGAGTCCAGTCTGCTCTACGGCGTCGGCGCCTTCATCCCGATGGCCGTCAACACCGCGGTGGGCTTCGTCCTGCTCTCGGCGGGAGTGCTGTGCGCCCGTCCCGGCGACGGCCTCATGGCGCTGTTCCTCGCGGATGGCCCTGGCGGGGTGCTCGCCCGGCGACTGGTTCCCTCCGCGTTCGTCATCCCGGCGGTGCTGGGTTGGCTCGCGCTCAAGGGTCAGATGGCCGGCCTCTTCGACGGCGCGGGCGGGCTGGCCCTCATGGCGGCGGCGATCACGCTCACGATCGCGACCCTGATCTGGCTGAGCGCGGTCTCGCTCGACCAGAGCGACCGCGCCCGGGTTCGGGCGGAGCAGCGGGTTCGCCGGATGAACGACGAGCTCGAGGCGCGGGTGGTGGAGCGGACCCGCGAAGTCGAGCGGGTCAACGAGGAGCTGCGGGCGACCTTCGAGGCATCCCCGCTCGCGATCTGCACGGTCTCGACCGACAGCCGGGTGCTCAGCTGGAATCCGGCGGCGGAGGAGCTGTTCGGGTGGACGGCGGCGGAGGTTCTGGGACGGTTCCCCCCGTTCATCCCTCCCGACCTGATGGAGGAGCTTGAGCGGCTCCGCCAGCGGGTCAATTCCGGCGCCCCGCTCACCAACTACGAAACCCAGCGGCTGCACAAGGACGGGCGCCGGCTCGAGCTGAGCCTCTCGACCGCGTCGCTCTTCGACAAGACCGGCGCCACCTGCGGCGTCGTCGCGGTATACACCAACGTCGGCGACCGCAAAGCGCTCGAGGCCCAGCTGCGGCAGGCGCAGAAGATGGAGGCCGTGGGCCGGCTGGCCGGGGGTGTGGCCCACGACTTCAACAACATCCTGACCGCGATCCGTGCGGGGGCGGAATTCCTGCTGGCCGATCTCGACGCCGAGGATCCGCGACGGACGGATGCAGCGGACATCCGGAGCGCGGCGGACCGTGCGGCCGGCCTCACGCGGCAGCTGCTCGCGTTCAGCCGGCAGCAGGTGCTCGAGCCCAGAGTCGTGGACCTGAACGCCGTCGTCACGGGCATCGAGCCGATGCTTCGCCGCCTGGTCGAGGAGAACATCTCTTTCGTCACCTGCCTCGGCGCCGATCTGAATCGGGTGCAGGCCGATCCGAATCAGCTGGAGCAGGTGCTGCTCAATCTGGTCGTGAATGGAAGGGACGCCATGCCCGACGGAGGAACGCTCTTGATCGAGACGTCCAACGTCGTGCTCGACGAGGAGTATCCCCGGACTCACGCAACCGCCCGCCCCGGGCCCCACGTCTTACTGAGCGTCACCGACACGGGCTGCGGCATGGATGCCGCCACGCAGGCGCGCGTTTTCGAGCCCTTCTTCACGACCAAACCGGTCGGCGTGGGAACGGGGCTTGGGCTCGCGACGGTCTACGGCATCGTGAAACAGAGCGGTGGACACATCTGGGTCTACAGCGAGGTGGGTAGCGGGACGACGTTCAAGATCTACTTCCCGCGCCACACGGGCCCGGACGACGAGGCGGCGCCGGACGAGCCACGGCGGAGCCAGCCGGCGGCCGCGGCGTCGGAAGCGACGATCCTCCTGGTCGAGGACGACGTCGCCGTCCGGGACGTGGTGAGCCGGCTGCTGGGGCGGCACGGCTATCGGGTCCGCGAGGTCCCCAACGGCGCTCAGGCGCTGACCACGCTCGCCGATTCCTCGGTCGCGATCGACCTCGTCATCTCCGACATCGTGATGCCCGAGATGAGCGGGCTGGAGCTGCGCGAGCGTCTCCGGACGATCCGCCCCGGACTCCCGCTCCTTCTGATGTCGGGCTACTCCCAGGAGGCGATCACGCGCCTCGGCAACCCAGCGTCGCTCGGCCCGCTGGTGGAAAAGCCGTTCACGGTTCAGGGAATTCTGGAGAAGGTCGAACAGGTGCTCCGGAGCGGGGCCCCGGATGCCTGACGCAGCCGCCCTCCGGATCCTGCTCATCGAGGACGACGCCCAGGTTCTACGCGCCCTGAGCAGCGTGCTCATCAGGTCGGGGCATCGGGTGACGACCGCGGCCAACGGCGCGGTCGGTCTCAGGCTCTGGCGCGAGCACGGGGCCGATCTCGTGCTGACGGACATCCAGATGCCGGAAACCGACGGCATCGAGGTGATCCTCCAGCTTCGGACCTACGCTCCCCACCTTCCGGTCATCGCGATGTCCGGGGGGGACCGGTCCGGCGACCTCGACCTGCTCGGGGATGCCAGACTCTTGGGGGCCGTTGCGTTGCTCAAGAAGCCCTTTTCCGCCGATGACTTGACCCGGGCGATCGCCGCCGCGGTGGAAACGTCAGACGGGGGAGGTGCCTGATCGCCGATCGAGAGTAGATTCGATGATTCGTGCCGTCGATCATCGAATCCGTCAGGAGCAGTCCTCATGTCAAATAGAGCCGATAAGGTCCGCCCGTCTCCCTTTCTCCTGTCACTTGCGTGTTCCCTGCTGCTCTCGGCCTGTGCTTCCGTCACACCGATCGGGGAGCTGCTGAACAACTCATCCCGCTACGACGGGAAGACCGTGCGCGTAGCGGGCGAGGTGCACGAGTCCGCCGGGATACTCGGACGTGGTGCCTACCAGCTGAAGGATGGGACGGGCACACTGACGGTCGTGAGCGAGCAGGCCAGCCCGCCGCGCACCGGCGCGAGGGTCGGGGTGAAGGGAACGTTCCAGGCTTTGTTCACGCTCGGCGCGAAGACCCTGGCCGTACTACGGGAGCAGAGCCGCTTCCAGCCGTGATGGGCCGCGGGGCCGCTCGGCTGCGCTCTAGGCGACCAGGTCCCCTACGTCCGCCGGCTCCACCTTGAGCCGACCACCGGTCCGGCTCAGCGTCCGGTCCAGCAATCTCATGCAGGCGGTAATCGCGCCGATGTAGGGCGTCGGCGTGGCCGTGAGCCGGCCCAACTCGAGGACGGCGCTCAGGAGGGCGTCGATCTCGAGTGCCCGCCCCGCTTCGACGTCCTGAAGCGTCGAGGTCTTGTGGGCTCCGACTGCCTCCGCTCCGGCGAGCCGCCGCTCGGGCGTGTGACGGATCGTGACGCCGAGCGAGCCTGCAACACGCTCGGCCTCGCGCATCATCTCGAGCGCGAGGGCATGGGTCTCCGGCGTCCGGCAGATGTCCTCGAGCGTCGCGTGCGTGAGCGCGCTGATCGGGTTGAAGGCGAGCGATCCCATCGCCTTGAGCCAGATCTCCCCCCGGATGTCGGCCAGGACGGGCGACTTGAACCCCGCGCCGATCAGGAGATCGGCCAGCCGGCGCACCCGCCTGCCCTCCGACCCATCGAGCTCGCCCACGGGGAACCGGATGCCCTCCACGTGGCGCAGCACGCCGGGCGCCGCCGTCTCGACCGCGGGATAGGCCACGCAGCCGATGACGCGCTCAGCCGGGATGTGGCGCTCGATGATGCCGTAGGGGTCGAGGCACTGGATCCGCCGGCCAACGAAAGGCTCGCCGTGGCGCTGGAAATACCACCAGGGGATTCCGTTCTGCACGGTCACGACGACGGTGTCCCGGTGAAACAGCTGGGGGAGCGAAGGCGCCACCGCCTCGATCTGGTGCGCCTTGACGGCGAGGATCACGACGTCCTGCGGTCCGAGCATGCCGAAGTCGTCGGTGACGAGCGCGTCGGTGATCACCCGCTGGGTGCCGTCGGACTCCACGATCCGGAGCCCTGCCGACTGGATCGCCGCGAGGTGATCGCCCAGCGTCACGAGCGCCACATCGTGGCCCGCGGCCGCCAGCCGCCCACCAATGAACCCGCCGATCGCACCTGCGCCAGCGACACACACTTGCATGGGGTTGCGCCTCGCCAAGAGACCAGTCGGGAAATGGCCTGCGGATTGCTCCTCAGCGGCCGAAAGCGCAAACGTCACGCCAGCCGCCTGCCGGCCCGCCTTCGGGGGACGGGAGCTATCGGCATGTCGGGGAACCGAGATGTATGACTGATGTCTACAGAATCCGCCGGGCCACCCCGGCGGACCGCGAGGCGATTCTGGCCGTGATGCGGCCGTGGAACATGGACGTCGTTCCGTCGCCCGAGATGGAGAGTCTGGATCTCGAGCGCTTCTTCGTAGCGGAGATCGGGACGGCGGTCGTGGGGGCGTCCGGCTACCGGATCCTGGGCGAGGGTCGGGGCAAGACTACGCTCCTCGGCGTCATGCCGACCTACCTGGGGAGCGGTATCGGGGCCGCGCTGCAGGAGGCCCGACTTTGGGCGATGGCGGCGCTTGGAGTACGCACGGTGACGACCAACGCCGACCGGCCCGAGACCATCCGCTGGTACAAGGCCCGCTTCGGGTATCGTGAGGTCGGACGGCTGCAGAAGCTCCACTCCTTCGGCCATCCGGAGATCGATTATTGGACGACCCTGGAGCTGGATCTCGCCGAGTACGTCCGCCGGACCTCCGAGGGGGGCAAGGTCCTTGACTGAGGCGGCGGACCCACACGCGTTGCAGAGGCCCAACGCCGCCGCCGCCGGCCCGGGCACGGCGGCCGGCGTGGTCACGGCACAGGAGCGCCGTCTCCCTCTGGCCTACTGGGGCCTCGACTCCGGGTCCCGGGGGCTCGAGCTCGGCGGCCTCGCCATTGCCGAGATCGCCGAACGATTCGGCACGCCGTTCTACCTGTTCTACGAAGCCCGGCTGCGGCGGAACGTGCGCGCGGCGTGCGCGGCCGCGGCGGAAGCTCTTCCCGGCGCTGATCTCCACTATTCGTTCAAGACCAACGCGGTGCCGCGGGTGCTCGAGATCGTGCGCGAGGAGGGACTCGGCGCCGAGGTGATCTCTGGGCGCGAGCTGCGCGCGGCCCTGGGCGCAGGCTTTCCCGGGCCGCGTATCGTGTTCAACGGGCCGGGCAAGCGTGATACCGACCTCCTGCTCGCCGTCGCAGAGGGCGCCCTGGTGCAAGTCGAGTCGGCGAGCGAGGCGCGCTCGCTGGCGCGGATCGCCGCCGGTCTCGGCAAGGCCGCACGGGCTGGTGTGCGGATCAACCCCGACACGTATGACCCCCGGGCGAGCGCGGGCGTCCGCATGGGCTCGCGCAGCACGGTTTTCGGATTGGAGCCGGCCGGCGCGGAATTCGCCGAGGCGGTGGACGCGCTCGCGTCGTCGCCGGCCGTGCGGCTCGAGTCGCTTTCGGCCAACATCGGGACCGGCATCATCGACCTGGAGCCGTTCCGACGTTCCGTGCGGGCGCTCATGCAGACCCGGGCGCGTCTGGCGGAGCGAGGCATTCGGATCTCCACGCTGGACACCGGGGGCGGCTTCGCGGTGGCGTCGGAGGTGCGCTATGCGGCCGGGGCCCTCGACGCGATCGCGGCCGGAGAGGCGGTGCCAGTGCCCCGTCCGGAGGAGATTCCCTCGTTCCGCGCTGTCTGCCAGGCGATCGCCGGCCAGCTCGGCGCTGAGCCGCCCGCCCGCTTGATTCTTGAGCCCGGCCGGCTCCTCGTTGCGGACGTCTTCCACCTGGTCGCCCGGGTGATTCGACTCAAGGGGACCGATCAGGAGCGCTTCGCCATCCTCGACGCCGGCCGGACCCAGAACGCGCTCTTCGTCGCGCGGGGATACCACGAGATCGTCGCGGTCGGAGCGCCGGAGGCGCCCGCGACGTCCAGCTATACGATCGTCGGCCCGCTCTGCGCCGCGTTCGATGCGTTCGCGCACGGGCGTGCCCTCCCGGAGCTGGCGGAGGGCGATCTGCTCGCCCTGCTCGACGTTGGCGCCTACAACCTCTCCGCCCAGTCTCACTGGTCGTTCGATCCCGCCCCGGTGATCTCGCTTTGCGACGGCACTGCGGCTCCCGTGCCGACTCTCGGCTGACGTAGTTATCCTCCCGCGATGCCCGGAATCTTCGGGATCCTCGCCAAACATCCGGCCGTCGCGGACGAGCGCCTTCACGCGCGGGCTCGCCGCATGGCGATCGCGCTGCGGACCACCCCCTGGCTCCGGACCGAGCACCGTGATGTTCCGGGGTTTTCTGCCGGGCGCGTGCATCTGGGCCTCGCCAATCCGGCTCCCCAGCCGGCCGAGACCTTGGACGGCGGGCTCGGCGCCTGGTTCGATGGCCAGCTCTACCGCGGTAATGGCGCGGGTGGCGTCACGCCCACCGCCGACGAGGTCGCCGCCCTGGTGGCAGACTCCGGCGCCGGGCTCGCACGTGCGGACGGAGTGTTCGCGCTAGCGGCGTTCCATCAAGCGTCCGGCGAGCTCACGCTCGCGACCGACCGCCTCGGGTTCCGGCCGCTTTATTGGACCGAGACGCCGGACTGGTTCGCGTACGCGTCGGAAGCGAAGGCGCTGCTCGCGATCCTGGACTCGTTACCCCCGGTGGACGAGGTCTCGCTCCGCCAATTCTTCGCGTTCGACTATATGCTCGGTGAGCGGACTTGGTGGCGGGGGGTCGAGCTGGTGCCGCCAGGTGCCTGCTGGCGCGTGTCCGCGCGGGGACGCGTGGTCCGCCGGTACTGGTCGTTCAAGGATATCCAACCAGACGTCCTCGGCGTACGCGAGGCGGCGAGCGAGCTCGCCGGTCGCTGGCGCAGGGCGGTGCAGGAGAGGACACGACCGGGCGCCACGCCGTTGTTGCTGAGCGGCGGCCTCGATTCGCGACTCGTCTTCGCCGAGCTGGTGGAGCATGGGCATGATGTGGCGCCTGTAACGTTCGGAGAGGCTGGCTCGCCCGACGTGATGATCGCCGCGCGCTGCGCGCGGCTCGCCCGGTGCACGCACCGCGCTGTGCACGTCACCGAGCGCAACTGGTGGGACGGCCGGGACGCGGCGATCTGGCAGACTGACGGGCTGGTCAACGCGCAGCATCTGCCGGTGGCTCTGGCGCTGGAGTGGATGCGGGCTGGCAATCAATGGACGCTCAAGCACAGCATGGGAGACGTGATGTTCGGCGGCAGCGGCCACTGGCTTTTTCCGACCACCGTCCGCCAGCCGGCCGGCGGGAAGGACTGGCCATTGGTGCGCGAGGAGTTCCTCGCCAACCGAAGCACGCCGAATCCGTTCTTCACGGCCGCAGAAGTCGCGGACGCGTCGCGCCCCGATTGCGACCGCTATCTGGGAGGGCCCAGCGTGGACTGCCTGCTCATTGCGCTGGGGCAGCGGCGCTGGCAACTGACCGGTGCGTTGGCGATGCTCGGCCATTGCGAAGTGATGAATCCGGGCGCCAGCCTCGGCATTCTCGAGCTCATGCTCGGCGGACTGGGGGATCGGCAGCGGAGCGGCAACCGTTTCTACGCCCCCTTTCTTTGCGCCATCCACCCGCGATACTTCCGGACGGTTCCGTGGCAGAAGACAGGAAAAGGCCTCGACGAGCCCCGATCGCTCCGCGCCTGGCGCCGTGTGAGGAAAGCCCTCGGCTTCGGTGCTGCCGGATCTACCCGGGACTTCATCGACTACGAGGGTCTGGTCGCGGCTGATCGGCTCGCGGAGCGCCTGGCCGCCGCGGACCTGGTGGCCGACGAGGTGATGCGCGGCGCCTTCCGCACCGCGCTCCGGCGAAGGGACGAGGTCCCGCTCCCCGCCGCGACGCTCCTCGCCGTGCTCACACTCGAGACGTATCTGCGACAGGCGGCGGGAATGGCGCCGCTCTCCACCGGAAGGCCTGCATTGGAGGCAACCCACCCGTGAGCGAAGAATCCGGAAGGATCCCGCGCCGCACGTTCGTCGCGGCCGTGGCCGGCAGCGTGGCGGTCCCGTGGCCTCGTCTTCTGACAGAGGCTCCGCGGGTAGCCGAGCTCACCGACGGCAACCTGCACTACGCTTCGGCGACGGTGCTGGCCGAGGCCATCCGCAGGAAACGGGTTTCCTCGCTGGAAGTGGTGGAGGCCTGCCTCCGCCGCATCGACCAGGTCAATCCCAAGCTGAACGCCGTGGTGCAGCTGATCGCAGACACGGCGCGCGCCGGTGCGCGGCAGGCCGACGCCGAAATGGCGCGGGGCAAGCTCCGCGGGCCGCTGCACGGCGTCCCGTTTACCGTGAAGGACTCGTTCGACACGGCCGGAGTGATATCCACCGCGGGCACCCAGGGATGGGCGCGGCGCATCCCGACCGAGGACGCCACGATCGTCGCGCGGATCCGCGCCGCGGGCGGGATCCTGATGGGCAAGACCAACACGCCGGAGTTCACCTGGTCCGATGAGACCGACAACCTCGTCTATGGCCGCACGTCCAACCCCTACGATCTGACGCGCACGCCGGGCGGGAGCAGCGGCGGTCCGGCGGCGATCCTGGCATCCGGCGGCTCGCCGCTCGACGTCGGCAGTGACACGGGCAACAGCATCCGGATGCCCTCCCACAACTGCGGGATCGCGGGGATCAAGCCCACGGCCGGCCGCGTATCGAAGAGCGGCCACGCCATTTCCTATCGCGGGATCCTGGAGTCCTGGACCCAGGTCGGTCCGATGGCGCGGTTCGTCGAGGATCTCATCCTGGTGCTGCCGCTGGTGGCCGGAGTGGACGGTCGGGACCCGCACGCGGTCCCGGCGCCGCTCCTGGATCCTCGACGCGTGGACATCCGCACGCTGCGCGTGGTCTTCTTCACAGAGACACCGGGCAGGACGCCCACACCGGAAACAGTCAAGGCGGTCGAAACGGCGGCGGCCGCCCTCCGCATCGCCGGGGCACGGGTGGAGCAGAAAGCACCACCCGGCCTCGATGACGCCACCGAGCTGTGGCACAAGGCCGTATTCGCCGACGGCGCGGCTTGGCTCCGCCGGCTGCTGCAAGCGGCGGGCACCGAGGGGACGGGTTCGCTGGGGGAGCTTCCCACGAAGGAGCAGGTCGGGTCCGATCAGCTCACGCTGCTGGTCGAGCAGCTCGACGAGGTGCGGTCACAGCTGCTGCGATTCATGCAGGGAGTGGATCTGATCGTCTGCCCGGTGATGGCGATGCCGGCCGTGCCGCACGGCGGATCCAACGACCCGGGCTACGCCGACCGCTACAACGAGCCGCACAACATCACCGGCTGGCCGGTGGCTGTGGTCCGTGTGGGCACCTCGCCGGAGGGGCTTCCGATCGGCGTGCAGCTGGTCGCGCAGCCATGGCGGGAAGATGTGTCGTTGGCGGCCGCCAAGGTGGTCGAGTCGGCGTCCGGCGGCTGGAGGCCGCCGCCGCTCTGATTGGAGCGATTCCCGACTCAAGATTCGACCACATCTGCCGACACCAGAGGGCGGCCGAGGGCCCATGCTGACCGTCGCGACCTACAACGTGAACTCGATCCGTGCCCGCGTGGACCGCGTGCTTGCCTGGCTCGGGCGGGCGGCGTGCGACGTCGTATGTCTCCAGGAGCTGAAGGTGACCAACGAGGAGTTCCCGCGCGACGCGTTCGAGAGTGCGGGCTGGCACTGCGCGGTGCATGGCCAGCGGACCTACAACGGGGTGGCGATCCTGAGCCGGACACCGCTCACCGGCGTGACCGCGGGGCTCGGCGACGGCGCGCACGATCCAGAGGCACGCCTGCTGGCCGCGCATGTGGCCGGCGTGCGCATCGTGTCCGCGTACATCCCGAACGGACAGTCCGTGGGCTCGGAGAAGTGGGCGTACAAGCTCGCCTGGCTCGGGCGGCTGCGGGCCTGGCTGGAGCGGTCCGCCTCGCCGGAGGATCCGCTCGTCCTCGCCGGCGACTTCAACGTGGCGCCCGAGGACCGCGACGTCGCCCGGCCGGACGAGTGGCGCGACACCGTGCTCTGCCACCCAGACGCCCGGGCGGCGTTCCACACGCTGCTGGACTGGGGCCTGGTGGACTCGATCCGTCTGCACCATCACGCGGACGGCCCGTACACCTGGTGGGACTACCGGATGCTCGGATTTCCCAAGAACAACGGGCTTCGGATCGACCACATCCTGGTGACCCGCGATCTCGGCCGCCGTTGCCGCGATGCTTACGTCGTGCGGGACGAGCGGAAGGGCAAGCAGCCGTCGGACCACGCCCCGGTGGTCACGGTGCTGGCCCACGATTAGCCGAGGAGATCAGCGTGGCTCTCGAGATGCGCCCCGGCTGCGAGGGTTGTGCGACCGTCCTGCCGGCCGACGCGGCGGCCTTCATCTGCAGCTACGAGTGCACCTTCTGCCCCGCGTGCACTTCGGCGATGCAGCAGCGCTGCCCGAATTGCGGCGGCGAGCTGGTCGCCCGCCCGCGGCGGCGCTAGCCGGGCCGGGACGTGGCTCGGCAGCGTCGCATCGCGCTGGCCACCGGCGCGCGGTACCCGGACCTTCCGGCCGACGAGCGGCTCGTCATCCCGGCGCTGGCCGAGCTTGGCGTCGCCGCCGAGCCGGTCGTGTGGGACGCCGGCGCGGTCGAGTGGACGGCGTTCGACGCCGTCGTGATCCGCTCCTGCTGGGACTACCACCTCAGGGTTGAGTCGTTCCTGGCCTGGCTGGACCGATTGGGCCGGCTCGGCGTTCCCGTCCTCAACCCGCCCCGACTCATCCGGTGGAATGCCGACAAGCGCTATCTGCTCGAGCTCGCGGAGCGCGAGGTCGCGATCGTGCCGACGCGGTTCGTGGAACGAGGCGCACCCGATGCGCGCCAGGCGCTGCTCCGAGCGCTCGACGAGCTCGGGACCGAGGAGGCGGTGGTGAAGCCCGCCGTCTCGGCCTCAGCGCACGGGACCTGGCGGACCTCGCGCACGCAGGCCGAGGCGGACGCCCCCGCATTCGGCGCTCTGGTGGCCGCCGGCGACGTTCTGGTGCAGCCCCTCGTCCCTGCCGTGGCCCAAGCGGGCGAGTGGTCGGTGGTCTGCTTCGCCGGCGTGCCGAGTCATACGGTGCTCAAGCGGCCGGCGCACGGAGACTGGCGGGTCCAGGGGGAGCTCGGCGGCACGGCCGAGCGGCTCTCGATGCCCGTGGCGGTACTGGAGCAGGCCGAGCGCGTGCTGGTGGCGGCCGGCGCGACGGCCGCGCCGTATGCGAGGGTGGACGGGTGCGTGCTTGATGACCGGTTCGTGCTGATGGAGCTCGAGCTGATCGAGCCGCAGCTCTATCTGGCACTGGAGCCGGAGGCGCCGAGGCGGTTTGCGCGGTCTATCGTGGAGGCGCTCGACTAAAGACCCCTGGTTACCTTCCGCCATGCCTCCGCCGGTGCTCGATTGCTACGCCATCACTCCGCCGGGCGTGGAGGCGCTCACCGTCCGCGAGCTTGCCGCGCTCGGCATCGCCGTCGGCGTTACGGAGCCCGGCGGTGCGTCCTTCCGGGCGGACCTGCGCGGCCTCGCCACCGCCAATCTCGAGCTTCGCACCGCCTCGCGCGTGCTGGTAAGACTCGGCACGTTCCACGCATCCGCTTTTCACGAGCTGGAGCGCAGGGCAAGCCGGCTTCCCTGGGAGTCGTATGTCCCGCCGGGTGGCGCGGTGTCCTTCCGGGTCACGTCCCGCAAGTCGAAGCTCTACCATCAGGACGGCATCGCGGAACGGCTCGCGGTGGCGGTCGCGCGTCGCGTCGCCGGCGCACACGGCGCCGATGCCGCCGACGCCCAGAGCTTCGTGGTGCGGCTGTTCCGGGACGAGTGTACGGTGAGCGCGGACGCCTCGGGTGCGCATCTGCACCAGCGCGGCTACCGGCTCGCCACCGCGAAGGCGCCCCTCCGCGAGACCCTGGCGGCGGCGATGCTGCTCGCGGCTTGCTGGGACGGCACGGTCCCCCTGCTGGATCCGATGTGCGGGTCGGGAACGATCCCGATCGAGGCGGCGCTGCTCGCGCGGCGGGTGGCTCCGGGACTGGCGCGCCACTTTGCCCTGGAGCGTTGGCCCTCGTTCGATCCGCAGGTGTGGCGGGCCACGGTGGCCAGGGCGGAGGAGCGGGTTCTGCCGCGCACCGCGGCGCCGATCCTTGGCTCCGACCGGGATGCGGGCGCGATCGAGGCGGCCACGGCCAACGCGGGGCGGGCCGGGGTCCTCGGCGACATCGTCTTCCGCCGGGCCGCGGTCTCGGCGCTCGATCCGCCGCCTGGGCCGGGGCTCGTGGTCACCAACCCGCCCTACGGCGTGCGCATGGGCCAGAGCCGGGATTTGCGCGATCTCTACGCACGACTGGGCCAGGTGCTTCGCCGCAGCTGCCCCGGTTGGAGTGTGGCGCTGCTTTCCGCGCGGGCCGAGCTCGCGCGCCAGACCGCGCTCGAGCTGACGACCGGTTTCTCTACGACCAACGGCGGGCTCCGTGTTCGGCTGCTCACGGGCATGGTTCCGGCCACATGATGCCCCGCACCCGGCGCCGGCTTGCGCTGGCCGGCTTCCTCGCCATGCTGGTGACCGCACCGCTCGCCGGACAGGCGTGCCGGCCTGCGAAGACCGCGCTCGTGCTCTCGGGCGGAGGCGCGAAGGGATTCGCGCACATCGGGGTGATCGAGGTGCTGGACAGCCTCGGCATCCGCCCAGACTACGTCGTCGGCACCAGCATGGGAGCGATTGTCGGCGCGCTCTACGCCAGCGGCTACAGCGGCCACGAGATCGATTCGCTCACCCGGGCGCTGCCGCTTGGCGCGCTGTTCCGCGGGTACGAGCCGCGGCTCCCGGAATCCCTCCGTCCGCTCCCGGCGCTCGTCGTGCTGGAGCAGGGTCGTCACGGGCTGGTGCTCGAGACCAGCGCGGTTAGGGAAGAGCAGTTCAGCGCGCTCATGAACGCCCTCATGCTCCGGGGCAACATCGCCGCGCGGGGCGACTTCGACTCGCTCCCGATCCCCTTCAGGGCGGTGGCGACGGATCTCGCGAGCCGCCAGGAGGTGGTCCTGAACCGCGGTGATCTGGCCGAGGCCGTGCGCGCGTCCTTCTCCCTGCCGCTCGTCTTTCGGCCGGTGATGCTCGACGGCCGCACGCGCCTCCTACGATGGCGAGTGGCTCGAAGGCCTTCGCGCCGGGGTGGAGATCCGCACGCCGCTCGGGCCGGTTCGGCTGGAGGAAGGCGTCAACAGCAAAGGCGACTGGGAGGGCTTCGTCCGCAACGGGGACCTGGTTCTAGCGTCCCGGTGCCGCGGTCAGGAGCCCATGCCGGCCTCGCTCATGTCGAACTCGGAAAGCGGCAGCTTCCCGGGATGGCCCCGGCCGCGCTGGTCCACGGCTTCGGAGATCCCATTGAGCTGGGGCGTGTTGACCAGGACCAGCGACCACGTCCGGCCGGGCTCGTCGTCGCTGCCGATCGGGGTCCAGGCCGCGTCCCGGATGACGAGAAATCCGGTCTGCTGCTTGAGGAAGTCGGACAGCCGCTGGTTCATGAGAAAATCGAGGCTGCCGTGCACCGCCCCGCGCTCGAACAGACAGGAGATGCTCCAGGGCGCGGTGATGCCCATGGAGCCTGGCGTTTCCACGCGGTCGTCGCCCTGACTGGGCACGATGAGCTGCACGGCGCCGCGCTGCAACGCGAAGAACGGGACCACGTCCGGATGGCCCGGGACGAACGCATCGATCAGCTTGAGGAACGCGCCCGAGTGGGCGAGGAAATCGAGGAAGGTCTGGTCCTCAGGCACCACGAACGTGCCCGTGACCCAGCCTGCCGGTAGCAGGATTTCAGCGGGCACCTGCCGGTAGCGGGCCTGCCCCAAGCTCGGCTCTGACATCGCGTGTCCTCCCGGTCCTGCGTCTCCCTACCAGTCCCTGCCGTCGCCCGACGGGCGGCTCGCCCGGCGGCCGAGATGACTCGCAAGCTGCTCACGCTGCACGGCATCCAGCAACTGCCTGGCCTCCGTGGGGTCGAGCTCCTTGACCGACTCGCCGTCGCCACCCGAGCCGAACCCGCCGCCGGCCATCGCGCCTACCGCGGCCTCCGGATTGCCCTGGAAGCCGGGGGCGTTCTGGTTGCCCTGGCCATAGTCGCCGTGCCGCGACCGGCCCGGAGAGCTACCGCCGGGTCGTTCAGCCCGCCGGCGGAGCGCGATCTCCAGGTTCCATTTGGCGTCCTGATCGCGCGGGTCGAGGCGCAGTGCGTCCTCGTAAGCCGACACCGCCTCGTCCAGCAGCGAGTCTTTCACCGCATCTGTCGCGCCCTCCGCCGACCGCACCGCCGCGTTGCCCAGGTTGTACGAGCTCCGCTGCCGAAACCGCGCTTCGCCGAGCGTGCCGCGCCAGCGGGCGGCCGCGGCGGGATAGTGCTTCTGGCGGTAGAGCGCGTCGCCCGCGCCGAACGCGAATGCCGGATTGGGGGCGGATGCGAGCGCCTTCTCGAAGTCCTGATAGGCACCGGCCCAGTCGCCCGCATCGTAGCGGCGCTCCGCCCGTCGCGCATCCCAGGCGGCGGGACCACAGCTCCCGAGCAGCGTCGCGAGGAGCAGCAGCGCGGCGGCGACACCGGGACCGGCGGTTATCGCGGACGATCCCGGGGAGCCGGCACCGAGCCCCGGTGCCGCGCGCCGTTGGCCTGGACCGGCGCCCTTCCGCCGCGCAGCGAGCGGGACCGCCATCTCCGCCAATAGCAGCGCGACCGCGGCGGCGAGCGGCCAGTGGAACTGCTCCGCCGGTTTCCGCGCGTTCCGCAGACCGACCGTCCGCACGTCGATCCGGGCGAGCGCCTCTCCCAGCGCCCGAAGGGCCGCCGCATCGTCCCAGCGGGCGTAGGCCCCGCCGGTCCGCTCTGCCGCGCGGCGAAGATCGCCTTCTTCAAGCCGGGAGATCACCACTCGGCCGATGTGATCGCGGTGATACCGTTCCGGCGCCTCCAAGCTGTCCGCCGGCACCGGGCCGCCCTGAAGCGAGCCCGTGCCGATCGCGAAGACCGGCACCCCCTCGCGGAGGAGTCGAGGAAGCGCGGCACCAACGTCGCCTTCACCGCTCTCGCCGTCCGAGATCAGCAGTGCGGCCCGTGCGCCAGGCTCGCCTTCGTGCTCGAACACCTTGGCGGCCGCTGCGAGCGCTCCGGAGATATCGGTCGAGGGGTCGCCGATGTCGTCGGTGCTGCCGGCATCGAGGAAGCGGCGGAACGCGTCGTGGTCGCCGGTGAGGGGCAGCTGAACGAACGCGCTGCCGCCGAACACGACCAGCCCGAACCGGTCGCCCGGCGAGGCGGCAGCCAGGGAATCGGCGAGCCGCTTCGCGGCGGCAAGCCGAGTGCCTCCGGCGTCGGCGACGTTCATCGAGCGCGAGAGGTCCAGCAGCACGAGAACGTCCCGCCCGGCCCGCGCGATGAGCGCGGGACGCTGGCCGACCTGCGGGCGAGCGACGGCCACGACGAGCAGTCCGAGCGCTCCGAGTCGGAGCGCGTGCCGCGCGAGCCGGCGCCGGGAGTCGGGAATCGCCGAGAGCCCCGCGAGAAGCGCGGGATCTCCGAACCGCTCCAGGGCCGCACGCCGCCGCCGCTCCGCCCGGAGCGCGAGCACGGCACTGGCGGGCAGGAGTAGAAGGAGAAGGAGCAGGGCCGGATGCGCGAACGTCACAGGAGCCTCATGGGACGGTCCGCAGGGGGCCGAGTCCGAGCAGCAGCTCCGCGCCGAGGAGCAGGAGGCCCGGCAGCAGGAGGAACGGGAACAGCTCGCCCCAGTCGCGGGTCTCCCCGATTCGCACGTCCACGCGCTCGAGCGGGTCGATCGCGGCCATGATCTGGGTTAACGCTTCCGGATCCGTCGCCCGGTAGTAGCGGCCGCCGGTACGCTCGGCGATCCGCCGGAGGATCGCCTCGTCGGAGCTGGTCAGCCGGTCCGCCTGGCGCCCGCCCCAGCGCCAGATGAAGGAGCGGTTGCGCGTGGTGGTATCGGCGCTGCTCAGCCCGATCGCATGGATGCGCACACCGAGCGCGCGAGCGGCCTCCGCGGCGACGAAGGGCGACGGCTTGCCGGTGTTGTTGGCCCCGTCGGTCACCAGGACGATCGTGCTCGCGGCGGCCGGGAGGTCCTTGACCTGCGCCAGAGCCAGCGCGAGCGCGGTGCCGATGGCCGTGCCGTCCGGCAGCTGGCCAATATCCGCTTTCGCGAGCATCCGCTCGACCAGATCCGCGTCGGGCGTGAGCGGCGCCTGGAGGAACGCTCTTCCGGCGAAGAGCACGAGGCCCAGCAGGTCGCCCTCTCGCCGGTGGGCGAGGTCACCCAGCTCCTTCCGTGCCACCTCGAGCCGGTTGCCCGGCTGGAAGTCGTGGGATCCCATGCTGCTCGAGATGTCGAGGACGAGCACCAGGTTCCGGGACTTGATGCGGATGTCCTCGACGTGGCGGGCTCGCTCGGGGCGCGCGAGCGCCACGATGAGGAGTGCCAAGCCCAGCGGCACGAGCCAGGAGAGCCAGCGCTGCCAACGCGCGCGCCATGTGGGCGGCATCCCGGCCAGCAACGCGAGCGAGGAGAAGCCGATGCGGGGAGGCGGCTCGCGCCGGCGGCGCCAGAGGCTCCAGGCGCGCGCCAGCGGGAGCGCGAGCAGCAGGAGGACCAGGGGCTCAGCGAACCGCATCGGCGGGCTCCGGCACTGCGGGCGCCGCATCGCGCCACGCGGCGAGCAGATCGCGGGCGGCGCGGAGCAGACGGGCCGCGTCCACGTCGTCGGGCCGGCGCCGGGCGAACTTCACCAGATCGGCGTCCGCCAGAAGCGCGGCGCACCGGTCGCGCAGGCCGCCGGTCCCGAGCGCAGGCGGGAGCGCCCAGATCAGCTCGCCCGTCGTGCGCTCGAGCGCGGGGATCCCGTGCGCGTCCTCGAGGTAGCGGCGCAACACGTCGGCCACCGTCGCGTAGTGGCGGTCCACTTCGCCCCGCACGGGCCAGCGCTCGCGCTCGATCTGGCTCAGTCGCGCCAGCGCGATTTCGTAGGGGCCGAGCACGACGGCCGTGGCACCGTCCGGGTCGGGATCGGGCACGGGGGGCGGCGCAGCCCGCGCGCGGCGGCGAAGCAGCAGCGCGATGCCGGCCAGCGCAGCCACGCCAAGCAGTGTCACCACGAGACGGAAATCGGGCCCGCGCTGGCGCTCGATCTCCTTGATGTCCCTGAGCGTGGGGTTGCCTGCCGGCGCGACGGGCTCGATGTCCACGTAGGCCGAGTCGCTCACCAGCACGCCGCGCTGGCCGGAGACGATGCGCAAGAACGGGACGCCGAACAGCGGGATCGGCCGGCGGCCCACCCGGTAGAACGCGAGTCGCGCGCGGCCCTCGAGCACGCGGTCGCCCACCTTACGCAGCGGCGCCAGGTCCAGGATGCGCACGCCCTCCGGCAGGTCGGCGACGGGGCGGGGGATCGAATCGGAGAGCAGGTCACGCTCGTGCAGGTGGATGCGGAAGCGCACGGTCACCGAATCCCCCACCGTCGCGCGGGCGGGCTCGGCCGTCATCTCGAAGCTCTGGCTGGCCCAATCGGGTGCCTGCGCCTGGACCCGGGCTGCGGCCACCGCGATGGCGCTCAGCCCCAACCCCAGCAGCGTCCTTGTCGGCGCAGCCTTCTCGCTTCTCACTTCTTACGTCTCACTTCTCACCTCTCACTGATCGCCGCGCCTGTGCTCGTTCCCGCCGCCGGAAGAACGCCAGCAGCCGCTCGCCATAGGGCTCGGCCGCATCGAGCCGGAGCAGGTCGGCGCCGCCTTCTTCCACCGCGCGCTCCAGCTCGGCGTCGAACCGGGCCACGCCGGTCCGTAGCCCCTCCCTGACGCCGGGACTCGACGTGTCCAGCCACTGCCAGGCCCCGGTCTCCGCATCCTCCAGCGCCAATAGTCCCACGTCGGGCAGCTCGCGCTCGCGCGGATCCATCAGCTGCACCGCGATCACGTCGTGCCGCCGCGCGAGCCGGCCGAGGACCGGCCGCCAACCGTCGGCGAGGAAGTCGGAGACCAGGAACAGCACCGAGCGCCGTCGGAGCAGCGGCTCCAGCGCCGCCAGGCTGCCGGCGAGATCGGTGCCCCGGGCCGCCGGCTCGTGCGCCAGGAGCTCGCTGATCACCCGCAGGACCTGCCGCCTGCCTTTGCGCGGCGGAACGTAGCGCTCCAGGCGATCGGTGAAGAACGCCGCGCCCACCCGGTCGTTGCTGCGCGCGGCCGCGAGCGCCAGCACCGCGCAAACCTCGACTGCCAGCGCGCGCTTGCTACGCCGCCGGGTGCCGAACGCACCGGACGCGCTGTAGTCTACGGCGAAGAGGACGGTGAGCTCGCGCTCCTCGAGGAAGCGCTTGACGTAGGCCGCGCCCAGGCGCGCGGTGACGTTCCAGTCGATGGTGCGGACGTCGTCGCCGGGCTGGTACTCGCGCACCTCGGCGAACTCGACGCCACGCCCGCGGAAGGCGCTCGAATACTCGCCGGCCACGATGTCGCGGACGAGGTGGCGGGTCGTGATCTCGATCCGCCGGACCTCGGCGGCGACCTGCTCCGGGTTCACGGCACCGGAACAGCGGCGAGGAGACGCTGGAGAAGGGCGTCGGGGCCCACGCCGTCGGCGTCGGCCCGGTAGGAGAGGATCACCCTGTGGCGGAGCACATCGAGGGCGAGCTCTTTCACGTCTTCCGGGGTCACGTAGTCGCGCCCGGCCAGGAACGCGTGGGCCTTCGCGGCGCGCAGCAGGAAGATGCCCGCCCGGGGGGACGCGCCGTACTCGATCAGTGGACGGAGGTCGGCCAGGCCCACGGCCTCCGGATCCCGCGTCGCTCCCACCACGTCGAGCACGTACTCCTTCACCCGATCGTCCACGTAGACCTCACGCACCAGCCGGCGGGCGTGGAGCACGCGGGCGGCGTCCAACACGGGACGCGCTTCCGGCTCCGGTCCGCCCGTCATGCGGTCGAGCACCTGGCGCTCATCGCCCCGTCCCGGATAGGTGACTACCAGCTTGAACATGAAGCGGTCCACCTGCGCCTCCGGCAGCGGATAGGTGCCCTCGTGCTCGATCGGGTTCTGGGTCGCGAGGACCAGGAACAGCTCCGGCAGGGGGAAGCTCTGCCCGCCGATCGTCACCTGCTTCTCCTGCATGGCTTCGAGCAGCGCGCTCTGGACCTTCGCCGGCGCCCGGTTGATCTCGTCGGCAAGCAGGATGTTGGTGAAGATCGGCCCTCGCTGGACCGTGAACTCACCGCTCCGCTGGTTGTAGATCTGGGTGCCGATCAGGTCGGCGGGCAGCAGGTCGGGGGTGAACTGGATCCGATGAAACCCGCCGCTCACGGTCGCGGCGAGCGTGCGGACAGCCAGCGTTTTGGCGAGTCCGGGAACGCCCTCGAGCAGCACGTGGCCCTCGGCCAGAAGGCCGATCACGAGGCGCTCGAGCAACGTGCGCTGGCCGACGATGACTCGGCTCAGCTCGTCCAGGACCTCCGTAGCGAGGCGGCTTTCCCCGGCGAAGCCGGCCGGCGGGGTTTGTGGTGCGGCGTGCGGTCGTCCGCCGACGGGATCGGGAAGGGCGTTCATTCGGTAACGGTAATGTCTCCGGGGCCGACCAGCGAGGGTCTGCGGAAGCGCTCGGCCCCGGAGACCGAATCCTCCCGCGGCGGCGGTCCGTAAGGGACGCTGGGTTGCGATCTCGCGCTCCCATGCCGCCAGGGCACCCCCATGAGCACGTTGAGCCCGGACGGCCGCTTCTACGGATGGGTGCGTCGCCTGCGGACCCTCGGCGACCTCGTTCTCTGCGAGACCGCCTATCAGCCCGGCGCGTTCGTGCCGTGGCACTGCCACGAAAGCCCGCTGGTCTGCCTGGTGCTCGGCGGGGCGCTCGACGAGCACGGCCGCGGGGGCCGGCGCCAGACGTTCGAGGGGGGCAGGCTCTTCTTCCATCCGGCGCACGAGCCGCACGCGCACCGGTTCGACGCACGCACCCGCTGCTTCAGCCTCACCCTGGGCCCGACGTTGCTCCAGCGCCTCGAGCGAGCCGGGTCCGGGCGGCTGCCGGGCCGGCCGATCTTGGCGCCACCCGCGCCGCATGGCTGGCGCGGCACCTCTATGCCGAGTTCGAGCGCGGGTCCGACGCCTCGGAGATCACGCTCGAAGGACTGGTGCTCGCCATCGTGGGCGAGCTCACCCGCCGCCCCAGGGCCGAGCGCGCGTCCGGGCCCGGTTGGGTCATCACCGTCCGCGACGCCGCAGCTTGCTCGGCAGCGACGACTCGCTGGCGAGCATCGCGCTCGCCTCCGGCTTCGCCGACCAGAGTCACTTCTCGCGCCGGTTCAAGGAGCTCATCGGGCTCACACCGAGCGCGTTCCGCGCTGCGCGCGGCACAAGGAGTCCCCATGCCAGACCCGACTGATTTCGGCCGGCGCGAGTTCCTCACCGTGGCCATGAGCACCGCCGGAGGCCTCCTTCTCGGCGTCCGGTCCGAGGGCGCGCCGCGGCGGCTCGACCCGTTCCGGCCGTCGCCGGTCGGGCTCACCGCGTTCGTGGAGATCGCCCCTGACGGCACTATCACCATCGCTGCCAAGAACCCGGAGATCGGGCAGGGCGTGAAGACTTCGCTTCCGATGATCGTGGCCGAGGAGCTGGACGCCGACTGGAAGCGGGTGCGCGTCGTCGAGGCGCCATTCGACGAGATGCGGTTCGGGTCCCAGGGTGTGGGCGGGAGCACCAGTGTGTCGGAGAACTGGCTCTTGCTTCGCCGCGCCGGCGCCACCGCGCGGCACCTGCTCGTAGGCGCGGCGGCGGCGCGCTGGGGCGTGGATCGGTCCTCGCTCAATACGGAGGCCGGCGTCGTCATTCACGCCCGGAGCGGGCGCCGGGCGACGTACGGGGCGCTCGCGACAGCCGCCGCGTGGCTCCCCGTGCCGGCGGAGGTGCCGCTCAAGTCACCCACCGAGTTTCGACTGATCGGTCACCGCATCGCCCCCGCCGACGCTGCGGATCTCGTGACCGGCCGCGCGCGATACGGGCTCGACGCCCGCGTCCCGGGCATGCGCTACGCCTGCATCGCGCGGGCGCCGTTCGGCGCCCGCCCGAAGGACGTGCGGGACGCCGCCGCACTCGACACCGCGGGCGTTCAGCGCGTGTTCCCCGTCGAAGGCAGCCGCGATCCGACCGGCGTCGGCCCCGGCATCGCCGTCGTGGCCGACTCCACCTGGGCAGCCATCCGGGGGTGCCGGGCGCTCGGCGTGACCTGGGAGGACGCGGACTCCGCCGGCACGGCCGAGCTGGCGTCGGGGCTCGCCGCCGCGCTGAAGCGTGGCGGCAAAGTCGTTCGGAACGACGGGAACGTGGACGCCGTGTTCGCCTCGGCCGCGCGGATGGTGGACGCGGTCTACGAGCTGCCCTTCCTCGCGCACGTGCCGCTCGAGCCGCCCAACTGCCTCGCCGACGTCCGCGCCGACCGGTGCGAGGTCTGGGTCCCCACGCAGGACCCGGGCGACGTCCGCGCGATCGTGGCCGCGACGACCGGGCTGCCGCCCGATCGGATCACGGTGCATCCCACCCGGTGCGGCGGCGGGTTCGGGCGGCGGCTGATGGTGGACTACGCCGGCGAGGCCGCACTGCTCTCGCAGAGGGCCGGCGCCCCGGTCCAGGTGGTCTGGACCCGCGAAGACGACCTGAGCCACGACTTCTACCGGCCGGCCTGCCTTCACCGGCTGCGCGCCGCGCTGGATGAGAGCGGGCGCGTGACCGCCTGGGCGCAGCACCTCGCCAACCCGTCGCGCTACGCGTACGCCGGGGTGACCCGGGTCGGCCCTGAGGCGTCGGAGATCTACCCCGACGATTTTCCCGCCGCGTGCGTCCCGAACCTCCGCTACGAGTACACCAACGTGGACACGTCCATCCCGCGAGGCGCCTGGCGCTCCACGCTCCACTCCGCGAACGCGTTCGCGGTCCAGAGCTTCATGGACGAGGTAGCGGCAGCCGCGGGGCGTGACCCGCTGGCGTTCCGGCTCGACTGGCTGGGTGAGCGGCGCGAGCTCCAGTACCACGGCCATGGCGGGCCGGTGTTCGATCCGGGCCGCCTCGCGGGCGTGCTGCGTCTCGCTGCGGACCGCGCCGGTTGGGGCACGCCGCTGCCCGCGGGGCGAGCGCGCGGCATCGCCGGGCACTTCACGTTCGGGAGCTATGCCGCGGAGGTGGTCGAAGTCTCCCTCGACCCCGCGGCCGCCTTCCGGGTGGACCGCGTCGTCGCGGCGGTGGATTGCGGCACGGTAGTCAACCGGAGTGGGGCGGAGGCGCAGGTGGAGGGAGGCATTCTGGAAGGACTCTGCGCAGCGTTGTATGGAGAGATCACCGTGGAGCGCGGGAGGGTCCGCCAGACGAACTTCGATGCCTATCGCTGGCTCCGCATCGGCGAAGCGCCCCGCATCGAAGCGCATTTCGTCGAGAACGGCGAGCCACCGCGCGGTTTGGGGGAGCCGCCGGTTCCGCCCGTCGCCCCAGCGCTCGCCAACGCGTTGTTCAAGCTCAACGGCCGCCGCGTGCGGCGGCTGCCCCTCCGGCCCGCTTCGGCCTGACGTGGCTCAGCGGGGCCGGGCCTACGCCCGGCTCTGGTATTCCAGATAGGCGGCGGTGGCCCGCGCCTGGTCACCGCCGTAGTACCGCTCCACCACGCGGAGCGCGAGATCGATCCCCGACGTGAGCCCGGCGGCAGTGGCCACGCGCTCGTGCTCTGTGTATCGCACGCCCCGCTCAACCTTAATCCGCGGGAAATCGCGCGCGGGCGCGTACTGATACTCGTGGTGGGTCGTAGCCGTGAGGCCGTCCAGCAGCCCCGCGCGCGCGAGCACGAATGCCCCTGTGCAGACCGACATCACCAGGTCGGCTGATCGGGAAACCCGCTTGAGCCACGCAAGCGACTCAGGCATAGCGTGGTGAGCGGGAACCACGACCACCCGCGCCTCCGGCGCGTGCGCGAGGTCGTGGTGCGGGACGAAGGTGAGCCCCGCGGTCCCCGTCACCGGCTCGGTTGACGGAGCTACCGTGAATGGCGCGAAGCCCTCCCGGTGCCCCGGGCCGATCATGACG
>JBGPPG010000006.1:0-59794 GCA_041488455.1 Gemmatimonadota bacterium | reverse complement strand
GGCTGCGCGGAAGATCCTCACGTACGCGTTCGCGGCGGAGGTGGTGGATGAGGTCGCTCTGGAGCCGGTGCGAAATGAGTTGAACCGGCTCGTGCTCACCCGCTTGGGCTACGTCGAGTAACGAGTCCGCGATGCCCGCCACGTCGGTCGCCTCCGGCTCACGCACCGCCGCCGCCCGCTTCGACGTCGCGCGGGTGCGCGCCGAATTCCCCATCCTGGCCACGCGGGTGCACGGAAAGCCGCTTGTGTACCTCGACAATGCCGCCACGACGCAGAAGCCGCGGGCGGTCCTGGACGCGGTGCTCGGGTACTACATGACCGAGAACGCGAACATCCATCGCGGGGTGCACTACCTCAGCCAGCAAGCGACGGAAGCCTACGAGGGCGCCCGGGAGAAGGTTGCACGCTTTCTGAACGCCGGGTCGATCCGCGAGATCGTCTTCGTTCGGGGGGCGACGGAAGGCATCAACCTCGTCGCGCAGAGCTACGCGCGGTCGGTGGTGCGCCCGGGCGACGAAATCCTCATCACCGGCATGGAGCACCACTCGAACATCGTACCCTGGCAGCTCCTGGCCGAGCAGACAGGGATCGTGCTCCGGGTGGCGCCACTGACCGACGCGGGCGAGCTCGACGTCGCGGCGTTCGAGCGCCTCCTTGGTGCGCGCACCCGGCTGGTGTCGGTCGTGCATCTGTCGAATGCGCTGGGCACCGTGAACCCGATCCGGCGGATTACGGCAGCCGCGCACAGCCGCGGCATCCCGGTGCTGGTGGACGGCGCGCAGTCCGCCCCGCACCTGGCCGTTGACGTGCGGGCGCTCGACTGCGACTTCTTCGTGTTTTCGGGCCACAAGCTGTTCGGCCCCACCGGCATCGGTGTGCTCTACGGACGCGAGGCGCTGCTCGACCGCATGCCCCCGTGGCAGGGTGGCGGTGACATGATCTCATCGGTCACGTTCGAGCGCTCCACCTGGGCCGCGTTGCCGGCCAAATTCGAGGCGGGCACCCCGCACATCGCCGGCGCGGTCGGACTCGGCGCGGCCGTTGACTGGCTCTCCGCGATCGGGCTCGACACGGTCGCCGCCCACGAGGATGAGCTGCTCCGCTACGCCACCGCCGAGGTGGGACGGATCCCCGGGGTGACGCTGATCGGAACGGCGCCGGAACGGGCGAGCATCCTCAGCTTCGGACTCGACGGCGTGCATGCGCACGACGTCGGCCAGGTGCTGGATCTCGAGGGCGTCGCGATTCGCGCGGGCCATCATTGCGCCCAGCCCGTGATGCAGCGGTTCGGTGTGGCCGCGACGGCGCGCGCGTCGTTCGCGCTGTACAACACCCGCGCCGAAGTGGATGCTCTGGTCGCCGGACTCTTCAAGGTGAAGCAGGTATTCGCGCAATGACGGGGACGAGCGCGCTGTATCAGGACGTGATCCTGGAGCACAACCGTGCGCCCCGAAACTTCCGGCGCATGGACGACGCGGACCGCCACGCCGAGGGGCGCAATCCGCTGTGCGGCGACCAGATCACCGTGTGGCTCAAGCTGGATGGCGATGTGATCGCCGACGCGAGCTTCGAGGGCTCGGGGTGCGCGATCTCCAAGGCGTCGGCGTCGCTCATGACAGCGGCGGTGAAGGGGAGGACGCGGGCGGAGGTGCAGCGGCTGTTCCAGCGCTTCCACGAGGTCGTGACCGGCAAGTCGGCCGGCGACGGCCGTCGGGAGGACCTCGGCAAGCTGGCCGTCTTCTCGGGGATCTCGTCGTTTCCGGTCCGGGTGAAGTGCGCCACGCTATCCTGGCACGCGCTCAACGCTGCGCTGGAGCAGGGCCCGGAGCAGGTGTCGACGGAATAGAGCGGTGACAGAGAACTGAACTTCAAAGGAGTCTGGTAAGATGCCCTACGATCCCCGACTCGTCGCTCCCATGCGGGATGAGATGGTGCGGATGGGTGCCAAGGAGCTGAAGACGGTGGCCGAGGTGGACGAGGCACTCGGCGACCCCAAGGGGACCACGCTGGTCTTCGTCAACTCGGTCTGCGGATGTGCGGCGGGCAACGCTCGGCCAGCGCTCGCGCACGCGCTGAAGCACAGCATCCGGCCGCAGCAGATCGTCACGGTGTTCGCGGGCCAGGATCTGGATGCGACGACCCGGGCGCGCCAGTACTTCAGCGATTATCAGCCCAGCTCCCCCTCGATGGCGCTCTTTCGGGATGGTGAAGTCGTGCACTTCATCCACCGGCATCAGATCGAGGGGCAGTCGCCGCAGACGGTGGCGGCCAACCTCACGACGGCCTTCGACAAGTTCTGCGGCGCGACGGTGTGACGTGAGCGGGCACGTCTTTCACCAAGGGCATCACGCGTTGCATGGTGTCACGGTGGTGCTCGCGACCACCGGCCCGCGCACGTACGTTGGACGCTTCGACACGCAGGACGAAGGCGGCGTCCACCTGCTCGATGTCGCGGTCCACGACGCGGGAGACCCCGCATTGTCCAAGGACGAGTTCATTCGGCGGACGCTCAAGTTCGGCGTGCGCGCCGAGCGCAAGCATCTGCTGGTGCCGTCCGGCGAGGTGGCCAGCCTGGTCCCTCTGAGCGCCGCCGGCGGCTGAACGGCCCGCAGTGAGGTCCGCGGCATGACGGACTTCGACGTCGTCGTCATCGGGGGCGGGCATGCCGGCGCTGAAGCGGCCGCGCTGGCATCGCGCGCGGGCGCCCGCACGCTGCTCCTCACCCAGAATCTCGAGACCATCGGTCAGATGTCGTGCAATCCCGCCATCGGCGGGATCGCGAAGGGCACCGTCGTTCGCGAAGTAGACGCGCTCGGCGGCGTGATGGGGCGGGCCACCGATCTCGCCCGGATCCAATTCCGGATGCTCAATCAGTCGAAGGGACCGGCGGTCTGGTCGCCGCGGGCCCAATGCGACCGGGGGCTCTATCGCAGAGCGGTGCGCGCGGTGCTTGAACGCCAGCCACGGCTCGCCTTTGCGCAGGGGACAGTGTCCGAGCTCGTGGTGCGCGGCGCGGCGATCGCCGGGGTCGTCACCACGGATGGTCGACGGTTCGGTGCGCGGGCAGTCGTGCTGACGGCTGGCACCTTCCTTCGCGGCCAGATCCACCTCGGGCTTGCCACCCGGATCTCGGCCGGCCGGGCCGGTGAACCTGCCTCGGTAGATGTATCGCAAGCTCTTGTGAATGTTGGACTTACTGTTCGCCGCTTCAAGACGGGAACCCCACCTCGTATCGACGGCCGGACCGCGGACCTTGCCAGCCTAGAGCGACAGGACGGCGACCCCGATCCTTACTGGTTCTCTTCGTTCGAGCGCGCCGAGCACCCGCCACAACTCCCCTGCTACCTGACGTGGACCGACGGACGGCTGCGCGATCTGGTGGCCGGGCACATCGGCGAGTCCGCGTTGTATGGTGGAGCGATAAGCGGCCGGGGTCCGAGATACTGTCCATCGATCGAGGACAAGATCGTGAAGTTCCCGAATGCGGAACGGCACCAGATCTTCCTCGAGCCGGAGGGGCTGGACACGCGCGAGATCTACGTGAACGGCCTGTCGACGTCGCTGCCGAGCGACGTGCAGCTGGCGATGCTGCGAACCGTCCGGGGGCTCGAGCGGGCGGACATGACGCGCCCTGGGTATGCCATCGAGTACGACTATGTCCCACCGACGCAGCTCCGGGCGACGTTCGAGGTACGGGACGTGGAGGGGCTGTTCCTGGCCGGTCAGGTAAACGGCACGACTGGTTACGAGGAGGCCGCCGGCCAAGGCGTCATCGCGGGTCTCAACGGGGCGGCCCGTGCGCTGGGTACGGATCCGGTGGTGCTGCGGCGGGACGAGGCGTTCATCGGCATTCTCGTGGATGATCTGGTTACGCGGGGCGTGGACGAGCCCTATCGGCTGTTCACCTCGCGGGCCGAGTACCGGTTGTTGTTGCGGCAGGACAATGCGCTGCGCCGGTTGCTTCCGGTGGCGGAGCGGCTGGGGCTTCTCTCGCAGGAGGAGTTGGAGGTCGCGCACGCTCGGCTGGACCAGGAAGACCGCATGGGGGCGGCAGCGGTGGCGACCACAATCCGCCCGGCGGAGGCGAACCCGCTACTCTCGTGCGCAGGCGAGGAGATCTCGACTCCGGAGCGAATCGCACGGCTCGTGAGGCGGCCCGGCGTCTCGCTTGCCGGGCTGCTACGCGCCGCCGGTGTGGCCGAGGTGTCCGACGAGGCGTGTCTGTCGGCTGAGGTGGAGATCAAGTACTCCGGCTACCTGGTGCGGGAGCGTGAGGCGGCGGCTCGCCTGGCGGAGCTCGACGGGTTCCGGTTGCCGCCGGAGCTTGGCTACGAACGCCTGGCGACGGTTTCGTACGAGGCGCGGGAAAAGCTGTCCGCGACGCGTCCAGCGACGATCGGGCAGGCGGGGCGGATTCCCGGGGTGTCTCCGAGCGACCTTCAGAACCTGGTCATCGCGGTATTGCGGCTGCGCGAGAATGTTTCACGTGAAACAGCCCGCTGACGACGGAACATCCCAGCCAACAGCCGACCACTAGTCGGCGCCAACTCCGCCATGGTAAGGACCCGGTTTCACGTGAAACCGGTCCTCCGTCATTGCCCATCCAGGTGTCATTCCTATATTTCGTTGCACACGCCCATCGGCCATCGGACGCCCCTCACCGGCGCCGCTGCTTACGTTGCACTTAAACGCATATATCGCAATAGCTTACTGGCTATAGATGACTAGAATCATCTCGATCGCGAACCAAAAGGGCGGCGTCGGCAAGACGACGACCGCTGTAAACCTCGCCGCCTCGCTCGCGATCGCGGAACGCCGCACGCTTCTCGTAGATGCCGATCCGCAGGGAAATGCGACGAGCGGTATAGGAATTCTCAAGGGCTCCGTCCGTTTTTCCCTCTACGACGCGATGGTGGATGGTCGGCGGGTCAGCGACGCCATCCTGCATCACGATGCCCTCCCCCATCTCGACGTCCTGCCGGCGACACAGGATCTCGTCGGCGCAGAGCTCGAGCTGGTGAATCGCGAAGGCCGGGAGCGCGCCCTGCGCGCCGCCCTCGAGCCGATCGAAAACGACTACGATGTCGTGATCATCGACTGTCCCCCCTCGCTCGGCCTCATCACGCTCAACGTCCTCACCGCTTCGCACGGCGTGCTCATTCCCATTCAGTGTGAGTACTACGCCCTCGAGGGCATTTCGCAGCTGTTGAACACCGTCCGACTCGTCCAACAGAATTTCAATCCTCCGCTCGCGATCGACGGCGTGCTGCTCACGATGTATGACTCACGCCTCAATCTCTGCCGTCAGGTCGCGGAGGATGCGAAGGAATACTTCGGCGCCAAGGTGTTCCGTACCCCGGTGCCGAGGAACGTCCGGCTCGCCGAGGCTCCGAGCTTCGGCAAGCCCATCCTGCTGTACGACGTGCAGTCGGTCGGGGCGAAGAGCTACCTCGCGGTTGCGCAGGAGCTGCTCCACCGCCTCGAGAGCCCGCCGGTCTCGGAGCCGGCGCCGCCACTCCCCGAGGTGATCAGATGACGGAAACGAAACGGCTGGGCCGGGGGCTCGAAGCGCTCCTCGGCCCGATCAGCCGTGAGCAGGCGGAGGCCACCGGAGCGCTCCGCGAGCTTGCGGTGAGCGGCGTACGGCCGAACCCCTTCCAGCCGCGGACGCGCCTGGACGAGGGAGCCCTGGCTGAGCTAACCGCATCCATAGAGTCGTCCGGCCTGCTCCAGCCGATCGTCGTCCGACCGAGCGACGGCGGGTACGAGCTGATCGCGGGCGAGCGACGCTGGCGCGCCGTACAGCGCCTCGGCTGGGCAACCGTGCCGGCGGTGGTCAAGGACGTGGACGATCAGACGCTCCTCACGCTCGCCCTGGTCGAGAACCTCCAGCGCGACGATCTCTCGCCCATCGACGAGGCGCAGGGATATCGGCGACTGATGGAGGAGTTCACGCTCTCGCAGGCGGACGTGGCCCGCGCCATCGGCCGGCACCGGGCCACCATCGCCAATCTCCTCCGATTGCTCAAGCTCCCGGAGGAAGTGCAGGCGCTCGTGCACGAGGGAAAGCTTTCGGAGGGACACGCCCGGGCGTTGCTCGCGCTCGAGCAGCCCGATGCGGTCATCCGCGTGGCCAAGCGGGCAGTCGCGGACGGATGGTCGGTCCGTGAAGTGGAATCCCGCGTGCGCGGCGAGGGCCGGAGCCGGGGTCGGCGGCGCGAGCCGCGGCCGCTCACGCCGGAGGGGCGTCGGGTGGAAGAGGCTCTTCGCGGGCGGCTCGGGACGGACGTCCGGATTCACGCGGGCCGCCGGGGTCGCGGCGTCCTCGCCATCAGCTACTATTCCAACGACGACCTCGCCCGCGTACTGGAGCTCATTCTGGGCGAGCCGTTCGCTGGATGACCCCGGGGGCCCGGGCCTACACCATCATGGTGCAGCGGGACGGCGCGCTCGAGTCGCGCACGTTCCGGATCCCGGTCTGGACGGTGCGGGCAGTAGCCATCGGGACGATGATCACCGGTGTGCTCCTGGTGGGGGCCATCGCTTTCTACGGGCCCATTGCCCGCGCAGCGGCCAGAGTTCCAGGCCTCCAGCGCGACGTCGCCCGCCTCCAGGCGGAGAACGCCAAGATCGTAGCACTCAGCGCGGCGGTGGACAGCCTGGAGCAGCGCTACGCCCAGGTGCGGAAGATGATCGGCGCTGACATCGTGCCCGACCCGCTGCGCCATGCCGCGACTCTCCCGGTTGCCCCCGCGATCCGAGCCTATCCCCGCTCAGCCGGCCCGCGGTTCGCCGCCGGCGGCCAACCCCACTACTGGCCGCTCGACGACACCGGGTTCCTCACTCGGGGCCAGGTAGGGGACAGCGCCGGGGACCAGGCTCATCCCGGGATCGACATCGCGGTCCCCACCGGCAGCGTTGTGCGCGCCGCGGGGGGCGGGACCGTCGGCCAGACCGGTCAGGATCCCGAGTACGGGTGGTTCGTCCTGCTCCAGCATTCCGAAGGCTACCAGTCCATGTACGGCCACCTCTCACGCCGGCTGGTCGCGCAGGGGGACACCGTGGCCGCCGGCCAGGTGATCGGACTCAGCGGCAACACCGGCCGATCCTCGGCACCCCATCTCCACTTCGAAATCCGCCGGCAGGGGACGACGCTCGATCCCCTGACCATGGTCAAGGAGGGCAGACAATGAGCCTCTTCGCCAATCCCGCCCGCGACGACCAGGGAAACGAGCTGCGTCGTCGGCGTAGCGACCAGATGCCCTTTTCGATCGTGGCGAAAGACATGACGATCGTGGGCGACCTGGAGACGGAGGGCCTCATTCGGATCGAGGGCCGGGTCCGCGGCACCGTGCGGGCAGGGAGCCAGGTCCTGATCGGGCAGGGGGCCCAGCTTGAGGGCGACCTGCATACGAAGGAAGCGATAGTAGGTGGCGAAGTCGTCGGCTCGATCCACGCGACGGAGCGGGTCGAGCTCCAGCCGACGGCGACGGTCACCGGCAACATCATCACTCCAAGGATCGCAGTCATGGAGGGGGGGAAAGTGACGGGGGAGGTTCGAATCCAGGACCAGGCAGTCGAGCTCGGTGGCACAAACGGCTGATCTGTTGTATAGCTCAATAAACTGACAAATAAGGAGTTGTCTTGATTCTGGCGCGTTTATGTCGCGTTGCTGCTCTTATGTCGCTGATCGCCTGCGGACGGCCCGGGCCCTCCTCGCCCGGAATGCGCGTGGGCCTGATTACCCCCGGCTCGATCGCCGACGCCGCCTGGAACTCGGGAGCGTACAAGGGGCTCCTCCAGATCCGCGATTCCCTCAAAGTCCGCGTCTCCCAGGTTGAAGCCCGGACGCCGGCCGAACAGGAGGAGGCACTCCGGACCTATGCAGCGCAGGGGTACGATCTCGTGTTCGCACACGGCTTTGAATTTCAGGGTGCCGCAGAGAGAGTGTCGCGACAGTATCCCAAACCTGTCTTGATTGTGACGTCAGGCGAGCGAGCCGTCGGTAACGTCGCCCCCCTCGTCTTCCGGCTGGAAGAAGCGAGCTACCTCTGCGGCATGGTGGCCGGCGGGATGACCAAGTCCAACGTGATCGGGTTCGTGGGGGGCATCGAGCTGCCGCCGATCAAAGCCGCATACGAAGGCTGGGTACGGGGTGCGCAGGCGGTGAACCCGAAGGTCGACGCCCGGCAGATCTACCTGAACAGCTTCGATGATGCGGCGGCCGGGAGGGAGGCGGCCTTGGCGCTCATTCGGGTGGGCGCGGACATGTTTCACCATAACGCCGATGCCGCCGCGCTGGGCCTTTTTCAAGCGGTCAAGGAAACGCGAGGCGTCTACGCGTTCGGGGCGAATTCCGACCAGACCGAGCTCGCGCCCGAGCACGTCCTGGGCTCGGCTGTCATCGATTTGCCTCGCGCGTTCCTGCTCGTAGCCCGGGAGGTTCAAGCCGGCAAGTTCTCCCCGCGGGTCGAGTCCTTCGGACTCGCAAGCGGAGTCATCCGCTATGAGCCGAACCAGCGGCTCGAGCACCTCGTGCCCCCTGGGCTGAGAGTCAGGGTCCGCGCCGCCGCCGACTCGATCGCCGCCGGAACGCTCCAGCCCGTTCCGTCCCCGGGGTTCGCGCTCGCCCGGGCCCCGCAGGGTCGAGCCGAGCCGATCCCCCAGTGACGGAAGTCGCCCTGGGTGAGGTGGCCCGGTTTCTCGACGGCTTCCTCCGGGTGACCGAGGTGCCGGACGATCCGAACGCCCTCAACGGGCTTCAGGTGGCGAACCAGGGGCGAGTGGCGAGAGTCGTGGCGGCCGTGGATGCGTCATTGGAGACCATCGAGGGCGCCACCCCCCCGACCGGCGGGCCGAACGCCTCTCCTCCCCTGCTCCTGGTACACCATGGTCTCTTCTGGGACGGCAACGTCCCCCTCACCGGCCGCCGCTTCCGCCGGGTGAAGGCGCTCCTCGACGGAGATGCAGCGCTGTACTCGGCCCACATCCCCCTCGACCTGCATCCAGAAGTGGGCAACAACGTCGAGCTCGCGCGCCGCATAGGATTGCCGGTCGAGGGGTGGTTCGGCAGCTACCGCGGTGTGGCGATCGGCGTGTACGGGACGGCGCCCCCCGCCCTGGCAGATCGAGCCCGGCTGGTGGCAGCGCTGGACACGGATCTCGGAACGACCGCGCGGCTCATTCCCGGAGGGCCCGAGCGAGCCCGGCGGATCGGCATCGTGACCGGTGGAGCCGGCTCGATGATTGCGGCCGCCCGCGACGCCGGCATCGACACCTTCATCACTGGAGAGGGCGCCCACCACACCTATTTCGACTCGATGGAGTGGGGGGTGAACGTGATCTACGCCGGTCACTATGCAACGGAACAGGTCGGCGTGCAGGCACTCGCCAGGCGCCTCCAAGCTGAATTCGGCCTCCCCTGGGAATTTCACCGGCACCCGACGGGTCTGTGACGGCCCCCGCGCTGGAGTTACGCGGGATCGTGAAGCGGTTCGGCCCGGTGCAGGCTCTGCGCGGGGCCGATTTCTCGCTGGGGGTCGGCGAGGTCCACGCGCTGCTGGGCGAGAACGGCGCCGGCAAGTCCACCTTGATGCACGTCGCCTACGGGCTCGTGAGGCCGGACGCCGGCACCATCGTCGTTCGTGGCCGGACGGTGGTGCCGCGCTCCGCCCGCGACGCACGGCGCCTGGGGATCGGCATGGTGCACCAGCACTTCACGTCGGTGCCGGCGCTCACCGTGGCGGAGAACGTCGCCCTCGCAGCGGGATGGGAAGTGAGCCCCCCGGCGCTGCGCGAGCGGGTACAGGCTCTGATGGGCCGCGTCGGGCTTCCGCTCGAGCCGGAGGCTCGCGCTGACTCGCTCCCGGTTGCGGCCAAGCAGCGGCTCGAGATCCTGAAGGCCCTCGCGGCAGACGCCACGATCCTGCTGCTCGACGAGCCGACCGCCGTGCTCGCGCCGTCGGAGACCGACGAAGTGATTCGCGTGGTCCGGGCGTTCGCGGCGCAAGGTGGATCGGCGGTCCTCATCACCCACAAGCTCGACGAGGCCCTGCGTGCGGCGGACCGGGTGACGGCGCTCCGCGCGGGCCGGGTGACGCTCACAGGCACTGCCGCGGCGCAGACGCCGGACTCTCTCGCCCGCGCGATGATCGGCTCCGGCGCGCCGCCTCGCAGCGACCGCCAACGTAGCGCCGCGGAGGAGCGTCCGCTGCTCGTTCGCTGCGAGATGCTCGACCTCTCCCGGGAGGACGGTCGGGGGATCGCGATCCGGAGCGCTTCACTCGCGATCGGCGCGGGCGAGTTGGTGGGGGTGGCCGCGGTCGAAGGAAACGGCCAGCGTGAGCTGCTGCGCGCGATCGCCGGGCTCGGGCGGCCGCTCCGCGGCCGGCTCGACGTCGCGGCGCCGGTCGCATTCATCCCGGAAGACCGAACCACGGAAGGGCTGATCGGCGAGCTTGCGCTCACCGAGAACGTGGTGCTGGGACTTGGACGGGCTGCGCCGTGGGTCCGCGGCGCGCGCATCGACTGGAGCGCTGCCCGCCAGCGAACTGCGGCTCTCATCGCCCAGTTCGGAATCCGGGCGCGGGGGCCGGACACGCCCGCCGGCGTCCTGAGCGGAGGAAATCAGCAGAAGGTGGTCATCGCCCGCGCCCTCGAGCTTCTCCCACGCGTGATCGTCGCGGAGAACCCAACGCGCGGGCTCGACGTGCTGGCGGCCGCAGACGTCTGGGACCGGCTGGCTGCCGCCGCCGCCGCCGGAGCCGCGGTCCTGGTCTACTCGACCGATCTCGATGAGCTGCTGGAGCGGGTTGACCGGACGGTCGTGGTGGCGCAGGGCACGGTGACGCCCGCGCCCGCCGGCGCGGGGAAGGGCGACGTCGGCGCGATGATGCTGGGAGCTCGTCCGGGCGGGACCCCGTGAAAGGGTCGGGTGCTCTCGCCGGGGCGGCCGCGCTCGGAATCGGTCTTGCGGTGCTCGCCGTCGGGCTCTGGGCGGCTGGGTTCGACGCGCCCGCGGCGCTGGCGGCACTCTGGCGCGGGGCGTTCGGCTCCTGGTACGCGTTCGCGTCGTCCACGCTCGTCCGGGCCGTGCCGCTCATCATCATCGGATTGGGGATCGCGGTCGCGTTCCGAGCCAACGCGCTCAACATCGGCGCCGAGGGGCAGTTCTATGCCGGCGCGATCGCGGCCACCTGGGCCGGCCTCCATCTCGGCGGCGTCACGGCGGTCGTCGCGATTCCCGCCGTCTGGCTGGCGGCGGCGACGGCCGGGGCGATCTGGGTGGCCCTGCCGGCCTGGCTCCGGCTCCGATTCGGCGTGCTGGAGGTGATCAGCACGCTGTTGCTCAACTTCGTGGCGGAGTCGCTGGTGAGCTGGATGGTGCAGGGACCGCTTCAGGAAGGGAAACGGATCTACCCTCAGAGCGATCCGATCGCGGAGGCGGCGCGGCTCCCCTTGCTACCCGGCACCCGACTCCATCTCGGCTTCCTGGTCGGCGTGGGCCTCGCGCTGGTCGTGTGGTACGTGTTTCGGCGTACGGTATGGGGCTTCGAGCTGCTTGCGACCGGGACAGGGCCACGGGCGGCGAGCGTGAGCGGCCGGATCAACGTCGGGCGGGTTACGGCGTTCGCTCTGCTCTGGTCCGGCGCCATCGCCGGCCTTGCAGGCGGGGTCGAGGTGGCGGGGGTGTCCTACGCCCTCTTCCAGAACCTCTCCCCCGGCTACGGCTTCACGGCAATCGCCGTGGCGTTGCTCGCGCGGCTGCGGCCACTTGCGATCGTGGCGACCGGCATCCTGTTTGGAGCGCTGGAGGCCGGCGCCGGGGCGATGCAGCGAGACGCGGGAATCCCGGCGGTCGCCGTGTACGTGGTCGAGGGCGTGATCATCCTCGTTCTGCTGCTGGCCGAGGTGGTGGTCCGACGCGCCCGCACGACAGTGGCGTTGCCGGATCCTCCGCCGGAGGCCGCATGAGCCCCGCGCTCGAGGCCGGTGCCCTGGTCGGGTTCCTGGCCGCATCCGTTCGAGTCGCAACGCCACTGCTCTTCGCCGCGATCGGGGAGACGGTGACCGAGCGCGCCGGCGTCATCAATCTCGGGCTCGAGGGTGCGATGCTCGCCGGCGCGCTCGGCTCCGCGCTCGGGGCGAGCGCCGGGCCGTGGAGCGGGGTCGCGGTCGGCGCGCTCTCGGGAGCGGCAGTCGCCGCCGTGTTCGCGGCCTGGGTGGTGGGGGCGCGGGTGAACCAGATCATCGCCGGTACCGCTGTCACGCTCGCGTGCGTCGGCCTCACGGGCACGATCTACCGGCAGGCATTCGGCGCGGGCGGAGCCGGACTCACGCTGCCCACGCTGGGGCCGGTTCCGGTGCCGGGTTTGAGCCGGATCCTGGTACTCGGCCCGGCGCTCTTTGCGCAGCCGGCGCTCACCTATCTGGCCCTGGCATTCGTGCCGGTAGTCTGGTGGGCGCTCTATCGAACGCGAATCGGGCTCGCGCTCCGCGCGACCGGTGAAGCGGGCCCGCTCGCCCGCGCGGCGGGTGTGCCGGTGCGTGCGCTCCGTTTCTGGGCAACGGTGTTCGGTGGGGCGCTCGCGGGTCTCGGGGGCGCGAGCCTGGTCTTGGCGCAGGTGGGCACCTTCGCCGAGAAGATGACGGCCGGCCGGGGCTATGTCGCGATCGCGATCGTGGTACTGGGACGCTGGCATCCGGCAGGCGTGGCGCTCGCGGCGCTGCTCTTCGGTGCGGCGACGGCACTCCAGTTTCTCTTTCAGGCCCTCGGGCTGGCCGTACCGTACCAGTTCTTCCTGATGCTGCCGTATATCCTCACGCTGCTCGCCCTCGCAGGCGCCGTGGGGCGGGTTCAGGCGCCGGCGGGCCTTGCCAAGGACGAGTGACCCGCCCTCAGGCGTGCTCCCGGCGGAGCGCGTCGCGCGCCTCGAGGATCTGCTGACGAACGCGATCCCGCAGCGCGGGGACGTCCTTCACCGTGAGGCCGGTCGTCTCGACGGGCGCGAGCACGCGCACCTCGGCGACGGACCGCCCGAAACGCCAATCGTGCTTCGGCAGCGCTGTTCCCGTGCCGGAGACCGCCAGCGGAAGAATCGGGGCGCCGGTCTGGACCGCCAGCCGGAACGCACCGTCCTTGAAGGGAAGCATGTCGTCCGTCATCGAGCGCGTGCCCTCAGGGAAGATCATCACCGACACCCGGGTCTTGAGCACCTCGCGGCAGCGCTGGAGCGCCTCGACGGCACTCCTCCCCTCGCCTCGCCGGACCGGGACGTCGCCCGCGAGGCGCATCAGCCAGCCAAGCACCGGGACCCGGAACAGCTCGGCCTTGGAAAGCCATTTCATCTCCCAGGGGAGATGGCTGATGAGCAGGATGTCGGCGAACGACTCGTGGTTGGAAACGACAACGTAGGGTCGGCGGGGGTCGGGCGGTGGTGTGCCGGAGGTCCGGAACCGCCACAGCGGATTGAGGGTGGCCATCACCGGGCCGATCCGGCGGAACAGGTAGCCGACGGCGTAACGGCCGGGATCCGACAGCGTGGCGAGCCGGATCAGGGCCATGGCCGGCAGCCAGAGCACGAGGCAGCCAGCGAGGACGAGCCACGCCCAGAGCGACATGAGGGTTTGCCAGAGCTGCGCCATGCGCCCGGATTCCGAAGGGAGCAACAGGGCCGTAACCTTAGCGGGGCCGTCGAGCCCCCGACAAGGGCCGATCGTGGACGCGCGGCCGCATCAATGAGGTAAGATGCCAGGACCAGAGGGCCAGAGCAGTCGTGGGCGCCGGCTCACCGCGGTCGAGGAGAGCGCGCTTGCCGGGCTCCCTCTTCCCGTCGATTTGGCGCGGGTGCGGCTGCACCGCGGGGCAGGCGGCCCGGCACGCCGCGCGCTTCGTGCCCTCGTGCTTCGGCTCACCGGCGGGCGCGCCATCGCTCTGGGCAACGATGTCTTTCTGCCCGAGCGTTGTTGCGACTCGCTGCCCGTGCTGGCCCACGAGCTGACCCACTGCGCCCAGTACCAGGCCTGGGGTGCGCTGCGCTACTACGCGCGGGGCGTCGCCGACCGGCTGCGCGAGCTTCGCCACCGCCGGGGGCTCGGCCCAAGTCCATACGACTACGCCTGCGGGTCGCCTCGCCCCTTCGCAACGTACGGCATGGAGCAGCAGGGCCAGATCGTCGAGGACTGGCTTCGCGGTTCGCCCGAGGCGGCTGCGCTGCTCACTGTTCCGGCAGGCGATCCTCCCACAGCGCAAACACGTTTCCATCCGGATCCGCGATCATTGCCATGATGCCCCACGCCTGCTGGGCGGGCTCCGCGATTACGCGGACGTTCCGCTCGTGCAGGCGCGCGCAGAAATCGACCAGGTCGGGCACGTGGAACGTGACACCGGTGTGACGGCCGACCAGCGCCTTCGAGTCTGGGTGAACCGCCGGGTGCACTCCGAGGTGGGGCTCCTGCTCCAGGAATTCGGCGCCGAACGACCCCCGTTTGGTCAACGCCAGTCCGAGATCGTCGCAGTAGAACGCGACCGCGCGGTCGATATCGTGGACGAACACGGCCACGCTGTACATCGAGCGGATCACGCGGCCTCCAGGGCTTGAGCGAGATCCGCGATGAGATCATCGGGATGCTCGAGCCCGACCGACAGGCGGAGCAGGCTCTCGGGCGCACGCGTATGCACGCCCTCGACCGACGCGCGATGCTCGATGAGTGTTTCGGGCCCGCCGAGGCTGGTGGCGCGCGTAATCAGCTTGAGTCGCGCCGTCATCGCCATCGCCTCGGCGCGCCCACCCCGGACCTCCAGCGACAGCATGCCTCCGAAGCTCGCCATCTGGCGCGCTGCCACCGCATGCGCCGGGTGTGAGGCGAGGCCCGGATAGTGGACCCGCGCGACCGCGGGGTGCGCCTCGAGGAACCGGGCCACCGCCAGCGCGTGCTCGCAGTGGCCCCGCATCCGGTACGGCAGCGACCTGATGCCCCGTAGCAGGAGCCAGCAATCGAAGGGTGCGGCAACGGCCCCGCCGGCGATCTGCACCGTCCTGATCCGCTGGAACATCTCGTCGTCGGCCCGCGCGATCACCGCGCCGCTCAGAACGTCGCTGTGGCCTCCGAGGTACTTGGTCGTGGAATGCATGACGAGATCGGCGCCCAGCTCGAGCGGTCGGGTCAGTACCGGCGACGCCCAGGTGTTGTCGCAGGCAACCCGCGCGCCGGCCTTCCGAGCGAGAGCGACGATCGCGGCGATGTCCGTCACCCGCATGAGCGGGTTCGATGGGGTCTCGATCCAGACGAGCCGCGTGTTCGGCCGAAGCGCGGCGGCGACTGCGGCCGGGTCGGTCAGGTTTACCGGGGTGTGGGCCAGCCCCCAGCGGGCATAGACCTCCCCCAGCAGCTTCCGGGTGATGTAATACGAGTCGTCGGGCACGACGACGTGGTCGCCCGGCGCAAGCGACTGGAAGATCGCCGCCGTGGCCGCCATGCCGGAGGCGAAGGCCGCAGCGGCGCTACCGGCCTCGAGCTCCGCGAGACTGCGCTCGAGCGCGCGGCGATTGGGATTCGCGTCGCGCGAATAGATGTAGCCGCCCGGAAATGTCCCGTCCGGCGCGCGTTCGTACGTCGTGGAGAGGTGGATCGGTGGCGTGACCGCGCCCGTGGCCGGGTCGGGGTGGTGGCCGGCGTGCACGGCGAGCGTCTCGAAGCGCATCGGTGGGCTCAGAAGTGGGGTGAGAGGGTCAGGAGGTAGCGGAGCAGAAGCACGGCCGCGACGACGGCGCTGGCGGCGATGCCGACGATAAGCAACACGACCATGATCAGGAGCCGCCGGCTGGCCCGGTGTACGACATGCGGCTCAGCCAGATGCCGCCGCAGGAGTGCCATGTTCTTGGCGTCCGACTTCCAGACGAAATCGAACAGGTCGCCGGCGCCGGGAACGGCCCCGATCAGGCTGTCGATCCCGATGTTGTAGAGCATCCGGACCAGCACCGCGCGCGGGGCGCCGAAGCGTACGGCCTCGACCACGATCCACGCCGAGGCCAGAGCTCCGATCGCATCGCCGAGGCCGGGGAGCAGCCCGAGCAGCGGGTCGAGGCCGATCCGGAACGGCGTTCCGGGAATGCGGATCGCGTTGTCCAGGAGGAACGCGAGACGCTCGGCCCGGACGACCCGCCGGCGCTCAGGCTCGGTGAGCTCCCGGACCGGCGGGTCGGCGGGTCGGGCATGGGTCACGAGGCCCTGCCGGCTCCGTCCAGCGCCATCGCCATGACGTGATCGACCTGGTGCTGCGAGCCGAGGTGAAATGCGGTCTTTCCGACGATCTCGAAGCCCGCCTTTTGATAGAAGGCGATCGCCCTCGGGTTTTCCTCCCAGACTCCCAAGCAGAGAGTCCGCCCCCCATGTCGCCGCGCCTCGGCGACGCAGGCCGCCATCAGGGGCCGGGCCACGCCGCGTCCGTGCCATTCACTCGATACGTAGAAACGGACCAGCTCGACCGGCGCGTCGAGCGCGACGCCACCGGGCGCCTGGTCCGCGACGAGGTAGGCGTAGCCGATGAGCTGGTTACCCAGCTCCGCAACGATGTAGGTCGACGCCGGATCGGCGAGCTCCTCGGACTGTTTGGCCTCGCCGTACCTGGCAGTGATGTGCGCAGCCATGTCCGCCGGGTCGTTGTAGGCAGCGTAGGTCTCCGCAAACGTGCGGGCTGCGAGCTCGGCCAGGCGGGCTGCATCGGCTGGGGTGGCGAGGCGGATGGCGAACGTCACGCGCGGCAACTCCGCGAGGTGAAGGCTGCGTGCAGATTGCGCCGCATTCCGTCCAGTCCGGGCCGAGAAAACGGCGTCTCGCCGAAGCGAGCCGCGAACTCAGCTTCGTCCATTTCATCGAAGAAATCCGATGCTACTCCGCGGAGCAGCCCCCGCGGGTCGAATTCCGACGTCGTTGCCTCCGAGGCGAACCGCGCGTTCCACGGACACACGTCGTTGCAGACGTCGCACCCGAATGCCCAGCCATCGAGCTTCGGAACGACGGCCTCCGGGATCGGCCCCCGATGCTCGATCGTGAGATACGCGATGCAGCGCGTGGCGTCGAGCACGCGGGGCTCGATGAACGCTCCAGTGGGGCAGGCTTCGAGGCACCGGGTACAGCTGCCACAGCGGTCCATCTCGAACGGCTGGTCGATGGCGAGCGGGAGATCCGTGAAGACGCACCCGATGAAGCAGAAGGAGCCGCCCTCAGGCTGGATGAGCATCGTGTTCTTTCCGATCCATCCGAGCCCTGCGCGCTGCGCGAGTTCCCGCTCCGGTACCGGGCCCGTGTCGGTGTAGGTCCGGGCCACTTTGGCGCCATTCTGGCGGAGAAAATCTGCCAGGACCTCCAGCCGCCGCAGCGTCGAGCGGTGGTAGTCTTCCCCCCGTGCATACTTCGCGACCCGGGGCGGTTCCAGGTCCCCGGGCAGATCCGCGGAGAAATAGTTGTCGAGTACTACTACTACTCTCCTCGCCTGCGTGTCGATTCGCTTCGGGTCCTTCCGCTTCTTGGCCTGCCGATGGAGGTAGCGCATGGTCCCTGCGTACCCGTGTGCAAGCCAACTGTCGAATTCCGCAGCATGCTCGCTGGGGCGGAGGTCGGTAATGCCTGCAGCCATGAAGCCGAGCCGGGTGGCTTCGGCCTTCACGTCCTGGGCGGTGATGGGCATCGGGGCGCGCCTTGATGGAAGCCGGTTACGTCGCGGTGCAGGCCCGCTCGCCTTCCCGCGTCGGCTCCGTCCGCCAGGGGTCAGTGATCAGGCGCGCGCCGCGCTGGTACGTCACGTAGGCCCACGCCCATTCGATGAGGACGAGGACGCGGTTCCGGAACCCGATCAGGAAGAAGATGTGAATGAAGACCCAGAGGAACCACGCGACGAAGCCGCTGAAATGGAGCCGGCCGATATCCGCGACCGCCTGGCCCCGCCCGATGACGGCGAGCTGCCCCTTGTCCCAGTAGCTGAATGGCATCCGCGGACGTCCGGCGAGATCGGCCCGGATGGCACCGGCGGCGTACTGCCCCATCTGGATGGCGACCGGACAGATGCCGGGCAGCGTACGGCCTGCCTCAGCGAACACCGCCGCATCACCTAGCACGAAGACTTCAGGGTGCCCGGGGATGGTGCAGTCCGGCTGCACCGCGACTCTCCCCTGGCCATCCAGCGGCGCGCCCAGGGTCTTGAGCAGCGAACTCACCACGTTACCCGCGGCCCAGATCACGGTGTTCGTGGGGATAGTCCAGCCGGCTGCGTGCACTGCTCCGGGCCGGATGTCGGTGACAAAGGTCTCTGTGCGAACGTCCACCCCGAGCGAGCGCAGCTCCCGCTTGGCTTCCGCGCTGAGCGTTTCGGGGTAGGACGGAAGAACCCGCGGTCCGCCTTCAAGGAGCAGCACGGTGGCATCGCGCGGGTCGATGTGCCGAAAATCCCGCCGCAGGGCGAAGCTCCGAATCTCGGCCACAGCGCCGGCCATCTCGACGCCGGTCGCGCCGCCGCCGACGATCACGAAGGTAAGATCGGCGTGCCGTTTCACTGGATCGGGCTCGCGTTCCGCCCGCTCGAACGCGGTGAGCACGCGGCGGCGGATTTCGAGCGCGTCCTCCAGGCTCTTGAGTCCCGGGGCGAGCGCCTCCCAGTCGGCGTGCCCGAAGTAGCTGTGGCGGGCCCCGGTGCAAACGATCAGGTAGTCGTAGGTGAGCCGGGCGCAGTCGGCCAGCTCGACCGTGTGAGCCTTGGTATCGACCCTGATCGCCTCCGCCAGAACAACATCGACGTTCTTCTGGCTGCGGAGGATAGAGCGAATCGGGGCGGTGATGTCAGCCGGATTGAGTCCCGCGGTCGCGACCTGGTAGAGCATCGGCTGGAAGAGGTGGTGGTTCTTCCGGTCGATGAGAGTGATGCGGACCCGCGCGCCCTTGAGCGCGCGCGCGGCATAGATCCCCGCGAACCCGCCGCCGATGATGACTATATGCGGAACCCGCCCCTCGTCCGGACCGGTCACAGACCCATCGTCTCCCGCCGCCAGCGCGCGAACCGCACGACGTCATCCACCGGCGGCACGGCGTTTTCGTCGGCGTAGGCCGTGTACATCCGCCAGCGCAGGTACTCGCGGTCCGGGAGCGGCAGGAAGGGCGGCCTGCGCCACCAGTCTCGCCGCCGAAAGGCCCACGCGGTCCCGAGCAGGTCACGGGCGAGCCGAGGACTGACGAGGGCCCGCGCGCCGAGGCGCGCCGCGAGCGAGAACCAGGTGGCAGCCATCGCCGTAAGATAATTCCGGTGGCTGGGGTATATTCCCCGGGCTATGGCCGCCGCTTCGGTTTCGGCGCCGCCCGCGCGGCACCTTCGGGACGAGTTCCCGATCTTCCGCCACGCGATCTATCTCAACAGTTGCTCCCTTGGCGCCCTGTCCCGCCGCTCCCGCGCCCGGGTCAGCGAGTATCTCGATCTGTGGGAGCGGCGGGGTGCGGCGGCCTGGTACGACGTCTGGTGGGCGGCCCTGGGCGAGCTGCGGGGACGCTACGCCCGGCTCGTTGGGGCCGAGGCCGCGGATGTCGCCTTGCACCCGAACATCTCCAGCGCGCTTTCAGCTGTTGCCGAAGCCCTGGACTACCGGACCCGGCCCAAGGTCGTGGTTACGAGTCTCGACTTCCCGACGATCGCCTACCAATGGCTGGCGAAAACGGGCGAAGGCGTCGAGGTCGAGGTGGTCGAGAGTCCGGACGGCGTCCAGGTCCCGCTGGAGCGCATCGAGCGGGCGGTGGATGACCGCACCGCACTGATGGCGACCAGCCATGTGTTCTTCACGTCGGGTGCGATTCAGGATGTCGCCGCACTCGCCGGCATCGCCCACCGCAAGGGCGCGCTGCTGCTGGTGGACGGCTATCAGGCCGCAGGGCAGCTTCCCGTAGACGTGCGCCGACTGGACGTCGACTTCTATTGCGCCGGCGGACTCAAGTGGCTCCTGGGCGGGTCGGGGATCGCCTTCCTGTACGTGCGGCCCGAGCTTGCGGGCGAGCTCGCACCTCGGACCACGGGGTGGTTCGCTCACCGCGATCAGTTCCGATTCGACCCGCGGCGCCTGGTGCCCCACGACGACGCCCGGCGCTTCGAGGCGGGAACGCCGGCCATGGCGGCGGTCTATGCGCAACTCGGGGGCCTCGACGTGCTGGATGAGGTCGGGACCCTGGAGGTGCGCCGGGCGACGACGGCGCTCACGGAGGACCTGATCGAGCAAGCCCGGGGGGCGGGGCTTGCGCCCAGCGTCGCGGCGACGCCGGAGGCTCGTTCTGCCATCGTGATGCTTCCGAGCGCTGACCCGGCGGGGGACGTGCGCCGGCTCGGTGACGCCGGCATTATCGTTGACGCCCGGCCGGGCTACGTACGGGTCTCACCCTATTTCTACAATGTCCCGGATGATCATCTCGCGCTGGTGGAGCTCCTGAAGCCGTGACCGAAATTTCCCCCCGCGGCCCGCATCGTCCCGGCGACGCGAAGCCCCTTACCGAAGACGAGGTTCTCCTCGAGAGCCCGTCGCCCCAGGAAGCCGTCGAGCTTCACAAGGCCTCCGATTCCTGGCGGGCCCTCCGTATCCTGGGGGAGTTCGTCTGGGGCTTCGAGAACCTGGCTGACGTGAGCGGCGGTGTCTCGATCTTCGGCTCGGCGCGGACCTCGCCCCAGGATCCGGACTATCAGGCGGCGACGGAGACGGCGCGGCTCCTGTCGAACGCGGGTATCCCCGTGATCACCGGCGGTGGGCCCGGCATCATGGAGGCGGCCAACCGCGGCGCCTACGAGGCGGGCGGTCTCTCGATCGGCTGCAACATCGAGCTTCCGTTCGAGCAGGGGACGAACGCGTACGTCACCCGGAGCCTGATGTTCAAGTTCTTCTTCGTCCGCAAGATGATGTTCGTGAAGTACGCCAGCGCGTTCATCGTGTTCCCCGGCGGCTACGGCACGCTGGACGAGCTGTTCGAGGCCCTGACCCTCATTCAGACGGGCAAGGTCAAGCACTTCCCGGTGATCCTCTTCGGCCGGCGCTACTGGGGCGGCATGGTGGACTGGCTGCGGGAGACGGTGGCCGCCGAGCGCAAGGTCAACGCGGAGGATCTCGATCTCTTTCGTCTGACCGATGATCCTGCCGAAGCGGTGCAGCTCGTGATTGCCGCCCGCGCAGAGCAGCCGGCGAAGAAGCGGAAGGAGAAGCCAAAGTCATGACCCGCCCTTCGGCCGCGTATCTGGGGGGCCAGCGGATCGACCCGGCGGCCACGACCGGCCGGGAGACCGCCGCGGAGCTGATCGATAACGCGTTTCTCGCTTACAACGCGGGCCGGCTCCGCGAAGGGTGCGCGCTCTTCACTCATCGGATGCTGGCATCCGACGTGACCGTCGGCATGAGCCTCACCGGGGCCATGACGCCCGCCGGGCTGGGCATGAGCTGTCTCATCCCGCTCATGGAAGCTGGGTTCGTGGACTGGATGATCTCGACCGGCGCGAACCTCTACCACGACGCACACTTCGGGCTCGGGCTCGCCATGCATCGGGGCAGCCCGCACGCGGACGACGTGGAGCTGCGCGACAAGGGCGTGGTACGGATCTACGACATCTTCTTCGACTACTCGGTGCTGCTCTCCACCGACGCCTTCATCAGAGAGGTCTCGGCCCGGGCAGAGTTCCAGCGGCCCATGAGCACCGCCGAGTACCACTGGCTGCTGGGGAAGTACCTGCTCGAGCGGGAGCGGGCCCTCGGCCTCACCCGGCGCTCCGTGCTGGCCGCGGCATACCAGCTCGACGTACCGATCTACACCAGCTCGCCGGGGGACAGCTCCATCGGGATGAACGTGGCGGAGCAGGCGCTGGCGGGGAGCAAGCTCAGGTTCGACGTGAGCGCCGACGTGAACGAGACCGCGGCGATCGTCCTCGAGGCGAAGCGGTCGGCCGGAAAGAGCGCCTGTCTCATCGTGGGCGGCGGGAGCCCCAAGAACTTCATGCTCCAGACTGAGCCCCAGATCCAGGAAGTGCTCGGTATCGACGAGCGTGGTCACGACTACTTCCTCCAGATGACCGACGCGCGCGCGGACACCGGCGGGCTTTCCGGCGCCACCCCGGCGGAGGCGGTGAGCTGGGGGAAGATCGATCCGGACCAGCTGCCCGGAACGGTCGTGGTGTACTGTGACAACTCGATCGCGCTGCCGTTGCTTACGGCCTACGTGCTGGCGCGGCACGAGCCCCGCCCGCTCAAGCGTCTTTTCGGCAAGCGGGAAGCGATGCTGCGCCGGCTGATCGACGAGTATCACGCAGCGCTCGCATCGCGAGACCGTCGGGCCGAAGCGTCGATCGCGCAGACGCCAGCGGCCGGGGGGGCCGAGACGGTCGGCCGGTGACGGGAAACCCCGATGCGGCCCCACCGGGCCGGAGCCTCACGACCGCCTATCGGTGGTACGCGCTCGGTCTCCTCGCCCTCATCAACATCCTCAATTACCTCGACCGGAACGTCATCTTCGCGCTGTTCGAGCCGATCAAGCGCGACCTGAGCCTGACCGATACGCAGCTCGGATGGCTGGGCTCGGCCTATATCCTGGTGTTCTCGGTGGCCGCGCTGCCCTTCGGCGTGATTAGCGATCTCCGCTCTCGGCGAGCGGTGATCGCGGCCGGCGTCACCGTCTGGAGCCTCTTCACCGCCCTGGGCGCCGCGGTCCGGAACTTCGGACAGCTGTTCATCTGCCGGGCCGCCGTCGGGATCGGGGAGGCAGCGTTCGGCCCCGCGGCCGCCTCGCTCGTGGCGGACTACTTCCCCGGCAAGGGCCGCGCGGCGGCCATGGGAATCCTCTCTGCCGGCATCGCGCTCGGCGGCGTGCTCGGCATCGGACTGGGCGGCGTGCTCGAGAAACACTATGGCTGGCGCGTCGCGTTCCTCGTGGTCGGGATTCCCGGCGTGCTCTGCGCCATGGCGGCGGGGCGGCTTGTGGATCCGACCCGCCGGCCATCGACGGTCACGCTGCGCGACTTCTTCGCGGGACGGGACGGCGCTCTTGCCATGCTGCGGCGGGACTTCGTGTGCACGATGATCGGCGTTGCTGCCGGCCTGAGCGCCGCCGTCGCACTGGGTCACGTCTACGGGGCAGACTCGAAGCTCGACATCGCGGTGTTCGGCGCCGCGGTGGGACTGGGTCTCGCAGGCGACATTCTGCGATGGGTGCGGCTCATCCGGAGGGGCAGGGTCGCCACGACCCCGCTCGGCGGAGAGCTCGGCGGCGCCATCGACGATATCGTGCGCGCGGTGAAACGCGTGCTCGCCACCCCCACCCTGATATACGTCTTCGTAGCCGGCGCCATGATCTCGTTCGGGATGAATGGGATCGTCGGCTGGGGGCCTACCTTCATCGCGCGGGAGCTGGGTCTCACCTCGTCCCAGGCCGCGACCCTGCTCGGCAAGTGGGGCCTGCTCGCGGGGACGGCGGGCACCGTGTTCGGCGGCGGCCTCGCGGACTGGCTGCGGCGATACACCGACCAGGCCCGGGTCATCACCGTGGCTCTCGGCCTGCTGATCGGAGCCCCGGGTGCGATCTGGCTGCTCACCGTCCGCGACCAGGCGATCTTCATTCCGGTGTTTTTCGGCGCGTTCTTCTTTCTCTCGTGGTACAACGGCCCCCTCACCGCAGTGATCTTCGACGTCGTGCCGGCCCGCGTGGGCGCCACCGTCGCGGGGGCCTACCTGCTCTTCATCCACCTCGCCGGTGACGCGATCGCGTTCCCCCTCGTTGGTGCGCTCTCGGACCGCTTCGGCATCGACCGCGCGGTGTTCGTGCTGCCGTCCATGGCGCTCCTCGGCGGGGTCGTGGTGCTCGGGGCGACCCGGACGGTCGGAGCGGACATGAAGCGCGTGGCGGACTAGCGCGCGGTGCGGTAGACCAGGTCGAGGAGCTCCGCGTACATGGCCTCGCTGCGCTCCGGATCGCCGGAGCGGATCGCGCTCGTCGCACAGTGGCGCAGGTGGTTGTCGAGGAGGGTGCGACCGGCGCTCCGCAGCGCCTCCTGGACCGACGACATCTGTACCAGCACATCGGCGCAGTAGCGCTCCTCCTCCACCATCTTCTGGAGCCCGCGCACCTGGCCCTCGATCCGGCGGAGACGGGTGAGCAGCGCCTGCTTCGTGTCCGGCGTGAGAGCGACGGCATGAACCCCGTCTCCCGGACGGAGACACGGGCACGAGGCCGCGTCGGTAGCCCGCGGATCTCCGGTCATGCGCTCCTGAGCCTCAGGCTGTTGGTGACCACGCTCACGCTGCTGATGGCCATCGCCGCCGCGGCGAGCGCGGGCGTCAGCAGAATCCCGAACGCGGGGTAGAGCGCACCGGCGGCGACCGGAATCCCGATCACGTTATAGACGAACGCCCAGAACAGGTTTTCGCGGATCACGCGCAGGGCGCGCCGCGCCAGGCCGAGGGCGCGGACCACGCCGAGCAAGTCACCCCCCATGAGCGTGATCCCGGCCGTGTCCATGGCGACGTCCGTGCCGGTGCCAATGGCGATTCCCAGGTCCGCCTGCGCCAGCGCCGGCGCGTCGTTGAGCCCGTCGCCCACCATTGCGACCACCTTGCCGGATTCCTGGATCCGCCTGAGCTCCTCGAGCTTCCGGTCCGGGAGGACCTCTGCCATCACGTGCTCGATGCCGACGGTGCGTGCGACGCTCTCCGCGGTACGCCGGTCGTCTCCAGTCAGCATGATGATCTCGAGCCCGAGGGCCGCGAGCGCAGCCACAGCCTCCCGGCTTGTGGGCTTGACCGGGTCGGCGACGGCCATAAGCCCGGCGGGCCGGCCGTCCACCGCGACGTAAACGGGCGTCGCGCCCTGGCCCGCGAGCGTATCGGCGAGCTGGTCGAATGCGTCCACGGCCACGCCCTGCTCCAGCATCAGCCGCCGGCTTCCGACCACGATCTCCCGGCCCGCGGCCCTGCCTGAGACACCCCGGCCCGGGCGCGCCCCGAACGCTTCGGGATCGACCAGCTCGAGCCCGCGCTCCCGGGCCGCGCTGACGATGGCGTCGGCCAGCGGATGCTCACTCAACCGCTCCAGCGACGCGGCCAGACGGAGCGATTCGTCGTCGAGGCCATTGTGCGTCACTGCGGGCCGGCCCTCGGTGAGCGTGCCGGTCTTGTCCAGCGCGACGACGTCGAGCTCCGCCGCGCGCTGGAGCGCATCGCCGCCTTTGATCAGCACACCCAGCTCGGCGCCCCGCCCGGTAGCCACCATCACCGCGGTGGGGGTCGCGAGCCCCATGGCGCAGGGACACGCGATGATGAGCACGGTGACCGCGGAGACGAGCGCGTGCAGGTACCGGGGCTCCGGACCCAGCGCGTACCAGAGGCCGAAGGTCACGACCGCGATGCCGATGACGATCGGCACGAACACGGCGGAGATCCTGTCCGCCAGCCGCTGGATCGGCGCCTTCGCCCCCTGGGCGCCGCGAACCATTGCGATGATCCGGGAGAGCACGGTGTCCCCTCCGACTCGGGTGGCGCGCATCTGCACGGACCCGTGCCGGTTGAGCGTTGCGCCCACCACCTCGTCGCCTTCCGCTTTCGCTACCGGCGCGGGCTCACCGGTCAGCATGGACTCGTCCACCGTGGTCGTTCCCTGGAGCACGACCCCGTCCACGGGAATCCGCTCGCCGGGCCGTACCAGCAGCACCTCGCCCACGTGCACGTCGGCGACGGGCACCTCGACCTCGGTCCCTTGGCGTATCACGTGGGCGGTGTCCGGCCGGAGGCCCATCAGCCGGCGGACGGCGCCGGCGGTCCGCCGCTTGGCCCGGACCTCGAGCAGGTTGCCGAGGAGGACCAGAGCGACGATCGTCGCGACGGCCTCGTAGTAGACCTGGGGCATCACACCACGCGCCCCGACCCAGCCCGACGCGACGGTCATGAAGACGCTGAATCCGAACGCCGCCCCGGTGCCGACGGCGATGAGCGTGTTCATGTCGGCGCCGCCGTGCCGAAGCGCGGCCCAGGCTCGGGTGTAGAAGTGCCGACCGCTCCAAAGGACGACGGGCAGCGTCAGCCCGAGCTCTAGCCACCTCACCGCGTCGCTGCGGGGATGGCCCACGATCATCATCACGACGGCGGGGACGACGGCAACCCAGAACTTGCGCGTGAGCGTGGTGGCCTCGAGGCCGCGCTCCTGGTCCTGGGACTCGAAGGCTGCCTCTGCCGTCGCGTTCGGCCGCGGCAGCTCCGCCCCGTAGCCCGTGTCGCGGATCGCGGCCACGAGACGCTCAGGCGTTACGGACGCGGGATCGAAATCCACCGTTGCCTCGCCGGTCATCAGGTTCACCGAGGCCGAGGCCACGCCCGGAGTCTGCTCGAGCGAGCGCTGCACCCGCGCGCTGCACGCGGCGCAGGTCATGCCGGACACGGGGATCGTGCGATTCGCGAGCGCTGTGGTCACGGGCGGACCTTCGCGTGGTAGCCCGCCGCCGCCACAGCGGCCTCGAGGCCCGCCCGGTCGGCGACGGCTTCGTCCAGGCGGACGTCGGCCCGCCCGATTCTCACCGACTCGACCTGGACACCGGGCAGCGCCGCGAGCGCGCGGTGGACCGCGTTCAGGCAATGCCGGCAGCTCATGCCTTCTATATCCAGCGTCGCGATGGTCACGGCTCCGATCCTTACTGATAGGGATAGGGGGTATCTCAACGTACTATCTTAACATAGTTTGCGCCCTTCCGGTTCCGGGCTGATCGGGGTGCAAAACGCCGCGCACGGGCGGCAGCGCACCAACCGCACCGCAGCGGGGCGGGCCGCCGCGGCCTCGCAAGTTCAGTCCCGGCAGCGGGTTCGCGGCTGCCCGTCCGGGGGCATGCCTCGTGCTTCTTCGCCTCGCATGACCGACGAGACCGACCGCAACCCATTGCCGCTCATCCCGATTCTTCGGGCTGGGGACGGGCTGCCTGATCGCGATGACCTCGCGACCTGGCACGAGGCGCTCGCGGAGGCCGTCGGCGTCGAAGTCCCGCACGACCTGTTTGCGCTCTGGCTGTATCCCGCTTCGGGCGGCGCCGAGCTGATCGGTCCCGAAGCGCTGGCCCAGGATGACCTGCCCGTGCCGCTCCCGCGGCCCCGGGTGTCGGACGAGGCGGCCGCCAAGCTCGCCGCCATTGTCGAGCGGGCCGGGTACCGGTCGGTGGCTTGCCTGCCGATCAGATTCGGCCCCAGTGACGTCGGTCTGCTGCTGGTTGCCGCGTTGGACGCAGACCGCTACGACGACGCTGCGCGAGAAACCATCCGCCGCGTGGCCGAGGCGATCGCACCGACCTTCTCGCGGATCGCCCGGCAGCAGGGCGCCGCCGCGGGCGGCCCGGTGCCTGATCTCGGGACGGCGCTCGCTGCGGCGTGGACCGAGGCGCGCTCGCCGCGCGACTTCTTCGCGCTCGCATCGGAAGCGTTCGGGCGACTGGTTCCGCACGACGTCTTCGAGGTCCTGATCCCCGGCCCTTCACCCGGTCGTCAGTATCGGCTGGGAGGGCACGCGGGGGGCCCGCCCTGGGCGGAGCCGGAGCTGGTGGTGGAGAAGGAGCGACTGGATCTCGTCGCGCTGTTCGGCGGCCATCCGACCCTGGTGCTGCGCGACCCGGTGGAGAGCTCGTTGACCGAGCTGTTCGGGGAGTCGCTCCCGACCGGGCAAGTGATCCGCTCGCTGCTCGGCGTCCGGATCACCTCAAGCGGACACCTGGCCGGCCACCTCCTCGTGGGATCGGCCCGGGCCGGAGTGTATCAGGACGAGGACCTCGCCTCACTGGTCCGCCTGGGGGACATACTCGGTCCCAAGATCGACAGCTACGTTCTCTCCTCGCAGCTTCACGTCTTGCGGAAGCAGATGGTGACGTTGCGCAACGCGCCGGCGCACCAGGCCCGTGTAGCCGACATGCTGGCGACGACGGCCCAGTTCGCCGAAGCGAGCCGGCGGCTCGCGGAGGAGACCCGTGCCATGCTCCCGTGCGACCGGCTCACACTGGCGGTGCGGCTGTCCGAAGGCGACCGGGTCGTACTGGTGGAGCCGGGAGAGGCCAAGCACTGGTCGGATCTCCCGCTCGTGCCGATCGCCGGTACACCGCTCGGCAGGGTGCTGCGGGGAGAGGTGGCGGAGGTGGTGACGGAGAGCCCGAGGGCGACGGAGCTGATCGTACCGCTCCGCGTGTCCGGGCGGACGGTGGGCGCGCTGGTGCTCGAGGCCCGAGGGTTCGGCGCGCTGAGCCCTGGCGACGTCGCGCCGGTCCAGCAGCTCGCGGACCTGGTCGCCCCGTACGTCGAGCTCGTCCGCCGTGCGGCCATGCTGCCCGCGCCGGTAAGGTCCGGGTGGAAGCGGGTGGGTTGACGGCTATCCGGGTTCGCTTCGGATCGGGCCGCGGCGGAGTGGTCCCTCTGTCGGCAGGATGAACCAGAACGTACTTCCCTTTCCGACCACCGACTCCACCCCAATAACCCCGCCGTGCAGCTCGACGAAGCGCCGGGAAAGCGCCAGGCCGAGCCCGGTTCCCTGCTGCTGCCGGCTGGCTGAGCTGTCCAGCTGACTGAACTCCTGGAACAACTGCCCCAGATCGTCCTGCCGGATGCCGATCCCCGTGTCGGAGACCGCTACCCAGACCGCGTCGCGCGCGATCAAGTGGGCTTCGTCGCCCGCCCGGCCCGCGGGGGCCGGCAGCGGGGCCTGCGTGTGGACGGCGGACAGACTGATGCGACCTTCTTCCGGCGTGAACTTGGAGGCGTTGGACAGCAGGTTGAACAGCACCTGGCGCACGCGCGTGCCATCCGCCACGATCTGGAGCGGGCCCTGGTCCAGGTGGATCTCGCACTGTTGCCGCCGCGCCGAGCGCAGGCTCGCGGTATCCGCCACGGCCCCGGTGATCGCCTCCCGCAGGTCTGTGGCCGCCAGCGCGAGCGCCATCCGGCCGGCCTCGACCTTCGAGAGATCGAGCACGTCGTTGATGAGCCGGAGAAGATGGCGCCCGTTCCGGAGCACGGCCTCAAGAAACTCCCGCTGCACCTCGGGGATCTCTCCGACGCTGCCGCTCAGGATCAGGTCGGAGAATCCGATGATCGAATTGAGCGGCGTTCGGAGCTCGTGGGACATGTTGGCCAGGAACTCGCCCTTGAGTCGGGCCGCGCGAAGGAGCTCGGCGTTCTTCTCGATGAGCTGCCGTTCGCTCCGGCGGATCTCCTCGAAGGTGCGGGCACGGTCCAGCGCCACGACCGCCTGGTCCCCGAGGGTGCGCAGGAGCTGGAGGTCATGCGCGTCGAACGGCTGGTTGTCGCGACGGTTGAGGACGGCGATGGTCCCGATCGCGAGCCCGGCCGATCGGAGCGGGACCATGGCGGCGGTGCGGACCGGCCCCACGACGCCTGGCACCCGGGTGGCCCGCGGGTCTCCGTACAAATCCTCCGTGACCACGGCCTCGTCGTGGTGGACGACCCACCCGCTGAGGGACGCGTCGCCCGGCAGGAGCTGACCCTGTCCGGCCTCCATCATCCCCGCCGTGGCCATGACCTTGAGAAAGCGCCCCTCCTCGACCGGCAACGTGATCATGGCGCCCTTGGCCTGAAGGAGATCGCGCGCGGCATCGGCGACCGCCTGAAAGATCCGGGGCAGATCGACATCCTGAAGCATCACGGCGGTCACGGCGCCCAGGCGCTCGAGCTCGCGGTTTCGCGCGGCCGCGGTCTCGAGCGCGCCGCGCAGCGACTCGCGCTGCCGGCGGGACAGCATCTCGCCCCGGCGGAGTGCCGCGTACGTGAGCAGCGTGGTGATCACCGGCAGGAAGACGCCGAGCCAGTGCCCTCGGTAGGCGAAGTAAATGCCCAGCCAACCGAGCCCGACGGCGGCGGCGGTCACATAGCGGGGGACGTAGAGCCGTCGCCAGGACCGCTCTTCCGAGCTCATGGATTGGTCGGGCGGATGTCCAACTCGCTCACCAGCGCCCGGTCGGGGAGCTCGAGCGTGTGCAGAATGGCGGCCGCGACGTCTTCGGGCCGCAGGATCTTGGCCGGATCCGCCTTGAGCAGCGGCTGGTCGCGCAGCATCGCCGTCCCCACCGAGCCCGGGCAAATCGCGACCACCCGAACGTTGTCGCGCCTGACCTCGAGCATGAGGGACCTGCTGAAGCCGAGCACGGCGTGCTTCGAGGCGGTGTAGGCCGTACCGCCGACGAATCCATTGCGGCCGGCGAGGCTCGCGACGTTGACGATCGTACCGTGGCGCCGGCGGCGCATCTCGGGGAGCACTTCGCGGGTGACGAGGTAGAGGCTGCGCAGGTTGGTGGCCATGGTGCGGTCCCAGTCGGCCAGCGTAAGCTCTTCGAACGGCTTCGCGACCAGAACGCCGGCGTTGTTCACGAGGGCATCGACGGCCCCGAGAGCGTCCACCACGTGCCGGACGACGGCGGCAGCGTCGCGCTCGTCCCCGACGTCGCCGGCGCGGCCGGCAGCCCGAATGCCGGCCTCGGCCAGCTCGGCGAGGAGCGCGTCTACCCGCGACGCGGTACGGGCACACACGCCCACCTGCCAGCCCGCCCGCCCGAGGGCGAGCGCGGTGGCCTTGCCGATTCCTTCGGTGGCCCCGGTGACGAGCGCGGTGCGGGCGGGAGTCATGCGCAAAGATAGGTGTGGAGCTAGCGCCGCAGCATGGCCAGCTCGCGCTGGAGATGGTCCAATCGCTCCATCAACGCCCGATGGCGCTGCTCGGCATCGTCGGGGTGGCGCCCGCGGAAATAGATCGTTCCGTTGGGGTACAGCATCGCGCTGTCGATTTCGCCCAAGGTATCGAATCCGCGCTCGTGCGCCTTCGCGACCAGCTCGCCAGCATTCACATGGAGCCGGCGCATCTCCGACTCGTCCAGATGGCCGCCCGTGATGAGGCTGATGTCCCGGTCATGGTCGGAGAGGAGGTTCTGTGAGGGGCCGCGGTAGTAGTACCGCACGAGCAGCGCGTTGCACGTGAGCAGGGAGATCGCGCCCACCACGCCCCCAAGCAGCGACGTGTCGTTCCCGATGATGGCGTTCTGCACCGTGTTGGACAGCGTCAGGAGCACGACGAAGTCGAACGGATTGAGCTGCGCCAGCATGCGCTTCCCGAACCGGCGCAGGCAGAAGACCAGAAACAGGTACACGGCCGCGGGGCGCAGCAACTTCTCCGCCCAGTGCGGCCAGTCGTTGGTCATCTCCGGCGTTCCCAGCGTAATCAGATCCCGCCACACACTGAGCAGGTGACTCTCCATCGGGCAGCTCCCTCCGCGATTAGCTTGCGTTTGATGGCGCTTCCTCTCGCTCACTCGATTGTACGCCCCAACCCCGGTGGCCGAAAGCCGGACGAGCCACAACCAGGCTGGCGGGAGCGGCTCAAGGCCCTCCGGCATCTCCCGACGCTGCTCCGCCTGGTCTGGACGACCGAGCCGAAGTACGTGGTGGGGATCCTGCTGCTCCGGGTGGTCCGGGCTGTGGTCCCCCTGGCCGTTCTCTGGGTGGGGAAGCTCATCGTGGACGAGGTGGTGGCGGCCATCGGTCACCCCTCCGGTGAAGTGCCGTGGGCGCGGCTCGGCACACTCCTCGCCATCGAGTTCGCCATCGCGGTTGGAGGGGAGGGCCTCTCCCGGCTGTCCGCCCTGTTCGAGAGCCTGCTGGGTGACCTTTTCGCGAACCGCACCAGCGTGGACCTCATGCGCCACGCGGCTTTACTCGACCTCGAGCAGTTCGAGGACCCGGACCTCTACGACAAGCTGGAGCGCGCGCGCCGGCAGACGGTGAACCGGATCGGACTGTTCACGCTGCTGCTCTCCACGCTGCAGGACCTCATCACGCTGGCGACCCTGTCCGCGGCCCTCGTGGCCTTCGTGCCGTGGCTGCTGGCGCTCCTGGTCATCGCCGTACTGCCGTCGCTGCTCGGAGAGACGCACTTCGCGTCGCTGGGCTACTCGCTGCTCTTTTCGTGGACGCCGGAGCGTCGCCTGCTCGACTATCTCCGGTATGTCGGCGCGAGCGACATCTCGGCCAAGGAGGTGAAGCTCTTCGGGCTCTCGGAGTTCCTGGTAGGGCGCTACGACCGCCTGAGCCGGGAGTTCTACGAGGCCAACAAGGCGCTGGCCCTCCGGCGCGGCCTCGTATCCAGCCTGCTGGCGGCGGTCGGCACCCTCGGGTATTACGGCGCGTACGTCGTCATCATCTATCTGACCGTCGTCCAGCACCGCGGACCGGCAGGCGTCTTCACCATCGGGGTGCTCACCTTCCTGACGGGCTCGTTCCGCCAGAGCCGGGATCTGATCCAGCGGGTGCTGCTCTCGCTTACCCAGGTGTTCGAGCAGAGCCTCTACCTCGACGATCTCTTCAGCTTCCTCGCGCTGGAGCCGCGTATCCGCGCCTCCGTGGGAGGCCGGCCTGTGCCGGTACCCATCCGGCAGGGCTTCGTCTTCGAGGACGTCGGGTTCCGCTACCCCGGGTCGGAGCGCTGGGCGGTACGGCATCTGGACTTCACCCTCGAGCCGGGTGAGCGGATCGCGCTGGTGGGCGAGAACGGCGCGGGGAAGACCACGCTGGCCAAGCTGCTGGTGCGGCTGTACGACCCGAGCGAGGGACGGATTCTGCTGGACGGCGTCGATCTCCGGGAGCATGACGTCGAGAGCCTGCGCCGGAACGTCGGCGTGATTTTCCAGGACTTCGTCCGCTATGATTTCGTGCTGCGGGAGAACATCGCAGTGGGCAACATCGAGCGGCGCGAAGAAGAACCGCGGATCCTCGGCGCGGCGGAGCGGAGCCTTGCCGACTCGGTCGCCCGCCGGCTGACGGGCCGCTACGACCAGATGCTCGGCCGGCGGTTCGAGGGGGGCGTGGAGCTTTCCGGCGGCGAGTGGCAGAAGGTGGCACTGGCACGGGCGTACATGCGCGACGCCCAGCTCCTCATCCTGGACGAGCCGACAGCAGCTCTGGATGCCCGGGCGGAGTACGAGGTGTTCCTGCGATTCTCGGAGCTCACGGCCGGGAAGATGGCCGTGCTCATTTCTCACCGCTTCTCCACCGTGCGGATGGCCGACCGGATCCTGGTGCTGCGTGGCGGAGAGATGGAGGAGCAGGGCACCCACGAGGAGCTGGTGGCGCGCGGCGGCCTCTATGCGGAGCTCTTCCAGCTGCAGGCGGCCGGGTACAGGTAAGTCAGAGTGAGAAGTGAGAGGAGAGACGTGAGCGGGGCCATTTGACATCCCGTTGTCCGGCCTGCAAGTTGGGCTTCTCTACAAGCTTTGGGAGGTGGCGGCCATGAAGGCATATGGCTCGAGCGCCATCCGCAATGTGGCCTTTGTGGGACATGGCGGGAGCGGCAAGACGTCGCTCGTGGATGCGCTGGCCTGGGTCTCCGGCGCCAGCCGGCGACACGGCTCGACCAAGGACGGCACGGCCCTCACCGATTACTCCCCCGACGAAATCGAACGCAAGCACTCGATCGGCCTCGCCCTCGCATACGCCGAGTGGCTGGACACCAAGCTCAACCTGATCGACACTCCCGGCTACCTCGACTACTTCGGCGAGGTCGTGACCGGGCTCCACGCCGCCGATGCGGCAGTCGTGGTGTTGAGCGGCACCGCGGGCGTCGAGGTGGGCACCGAGAAAGCGTACGAGACGTGCGACCACCTCCATCTGCCCCGGATCCTGTTCGTCTCGGCGATGGACAAGGAGCACGCGGACTTCGAGCGCGTCTTTCAGGACGTGAAGGCGCACCTCACGCCCAAGGTAGTGCCGGTGGAGATCCCCATCGGCGACGGCCACGAGTTCCACGGCATCATCAATCTGTTCTCCGGGCATTGCCACTTCTACAAGCGGGGAACCAAGAGCGGGGAGTACGACATCGTCCCCGTCCCGCCGGAGTACCAGGACCGCTTCCGCGAATACACCGAGCACCTCACCGAGACCGTCGCCGCGACGGATGACACGCTCATCGAGCGATACCTCGGCGGCGAGGAGATCCCGCGGGAAGAGGTGATCCGCGCGATGAAGCGCGGCATGGCGGAGGGCGCCATCGTGCCCCTGTTCTGCGGCAGCTCCGACCTCACCTACGGCATGCGCGCACTGCTCAAGAAGATGGTGGAGCTGTTCCCATCGCCGGTGGAGGTCGCGGCACCGGCCGACGCGCCGCTGGTGGGCCGCGTCTTCAAGACCGTCTCCGAGCCCCACGTCGGCGATGTGACCTTCTTCCGGCTCTATCGGGGCGAGGTCAAGAACGGCGACGAGGTCTGGAACGCGGAGCACGAGACGGCCGAGAAGCTGCACCACCTCTCGATTCAGCAGGGCAAGGAGCGGGTCGAAGTCGAGCGCCTCTCCGGCGGCGACATCGGGTCGGTGGCCAAGCTCAAGGACACCCACACGGGCGACACCTTCTGCCTGCGGGACCGCCCCGTCCGGCTCCCCGCCATCCCGTTCCCCGGGTCCGTCGCCACGTCGGCGGTCATCGTGAAGCAGCGGGGCGAGGAGGACAAGCTCGCGGCCGGACTCCACAAGCTCCACGAGGAAGACCCCACCTTCCACTTCGAATACAGCTCTGAGCTGGGCCAGACGCTCATCCACGGCATGGGCGAGCGTCACTTCGAGACCATCCTCGGGCGACTGCTCCGAAAGTTCGGAGTCCACGCGGAGCTGATCCGGCCGAGGGTCGCCTACCGCGAGACGATCAAGGGCAAGGCGGAGGGACAGGGGAAACACAAGAAGCAGACCGGCGGGCGCGGCCAGTACGGCGACTGCTGGATCCGGCTGGCTCCGCTGCCCCGGGGCAGCGGCTACGAATTCGAGGACGCCATCGTTGGCGGGGTGATCCCGAACAAGTACATCCCGGCGGTGGATCGAGGGATCCAGGAAGCGGCGGCGCGAGGAATCGTCGCGGGCTATCCCTGCGTGGATTTCAAAGCCGAGTGCTACGATGGCTCATACCACGACGTGGACTCCAACGAAATGTCGTTCAAGATGGCCGGCATTCTCGCGTTCCGGAACGTGGCTCCGAAGTGTCGGCCGATCCTGCTGGAGCCGCTGCTGGACGTCGAGGTCTGGGCGCCGGAGGACGTGCTGGGCGACGTGATGGGCGATCTCTCCGCGCGCCGGGGCCAGATCCTCGGGACCGAGCAGGACGGGCGGCTCACGAAGGTCCGCGCCATCGTCCCCGAGGCGGAGATGTACAAGTACTCCACCACCCTCCACTCGATCACCCACGGCCGCGGCACCCACCACCAGCGGTTCCGGGGCTACGCCGAGGCGCCGCCCGACGTCGCGGCCAAGGTGGCGTCGGAAAACGAGAAGGACCGGGAGCACGCGGCGGCGAGCTGACGCCGTCGCGTGCCGGTGCACGTGACCTTCCGGCTCCTCGCCGACGGCCTGGTTCTCATCCACTTCGGGTTCGTGCTGTTCGTGGTGCTGGGCGGCCTCCTGGCGCTTCGCTGGCCGGCGGTCCGGTGGGTGCATCTGCCCGCCGCCGCGTGGGGCGCCTGGATCGAGTTGAGCGGTCGCATCTGTCCGCTCACCCCCTTGGAGCAGGCACTCCGCCTGCGGGCCGGCGAGCCGGTCTACGCCGGGGACTTCGTCGGCCAGTACATCCTGCCTGTCCTCTACCCCCACGGCCTGACCCGGCAGATCCAGATTGTTCTCGCGATGGCGGTGGTGGGTGTGAACCTGGCCGTCTACTGGTGGGTGTGGCGGAGTCAGCCGAGCTCCTTCCATTCGCGCTCGAAGCGCTCGATCAGCGGCTCGGCCCCAAGGGCGCGATAGCCCGCAAGCACCTGACGGCGATGCTCGTCGGCAGCCGGGCTCCCGCCGGCCCGGAGCGCGAGCGCGAGCACAGCGGCGCTGTCGGCCCGGAGCACCGCAGCGCCGTGCTCGGCGGCGATCGTGCCGGCGGCCTCCGCCTCGCGGACCGCTCCCTCGAAGTCACCCCGCTTGAGCGCGGCGCGGGCTCCGATGCGCCGCGCCTCGGCAACGCCGAGCGCGTCGTCAGCGGACTGCGCCAACCGGACTGCGTGTGCCACCTCCCGCTCCGCCAAGCCGATCTCGCCGGCGTCCACGTGGAGCTCAGCCCGGCCCGTCACCGTTAGCGCCAGCAGCGCACTCTCGCCAACGAGCTCGGCGTGCCGGACCGCCTCGGACGACGCGTCCTCGGCCTCGGCCAGCTGGGTCATGCCACGGAACGCGAGCCCCAGGTTGTGGTACGTCTCCGCCGCGCCGCGCCGGTCGCCCAGCCGCTGGTAGGAGAGCAAGGCGCCCCGGAAGAGACTGAGCGCCTCGTTCGCCCGTCCGCGAATGTGGCTCAGGGATGCGAGGTTGTTGCTCGCGCGCGCCACGAGCAGCGAGTCTCCCAGCTCCCGGGCGAGCGACAGCGCCCCGCGGAAAGCCTCCTCGGCGTCGTCGAGGCGGCCCTGCTCGAAGCCGATCACGCCTAGCAGATTGAGCGACCGCATCCGGCCGTCGCGGTCGCCCCGGCTCCGGAAGCCGGCGAGGGCGGCCTCGGCGAGTGAGCGAGCCGCGTCGAGATCGCCGACCCGCGTCGCGGCCGTAGCAGCCAGGAGCAGCAGTGCAGGCCGCCGACGAACGGACGGCCCATCAAGCTCCCCGAACGTCCGGAGCGCATCCGCGAAACGACCCGCGGCTACAAGATCGCGGAGCGCCTCGGCTGCGTCGCCGGCGGGAGGCGTAGGCGTCACTGGAGCGTCACTCCCTCAATACGCGAGCGCGTAGCGGCTGAACCCGAAGAGGTTGCCTTCGACCTCTTTCTGGTCCTTGAGGACGGCCGACCCGATCTGCACGAACGGTGCGCCGGCGGTTTCCTGGCGCCAGATCGCGATCTGGGACTCGATCTCCGAGTCCACTCCCTCGGCCTCTCCGTACTCGATCCGGAATTCGGCCGGAGCCACCGGATTGAATCGCAGGCCCGTCGGCTCGAGCCGGACGAGCACCTGGGTCGGGTCGTCCAGGGCCATGGTGATCTGGATGCACTCGTCCGGCCCGAAGGGGGTACCGTCGGGCTTCGCGAGCAAGGTGTTGTTGTCGATCTTGAGCCGGGCGAACTCCTTGCCTTCGCCGCCCTTGCCGTCGTTGAAGAAGAGGCGCCCTTCCGCACCGCTTCCGTTGCACGCGTTGAACGTGGTGCTGGTCGCGAGGAGCGGCGGTGCGGTGGGCGCCAGTCGCAGGATGTTGAGCTGTGCCGGCGGCCGAGACTGCACCGGCCCCGTGGAATCGGAGCAAGCCAGCGTAGCCAGCAGCAGCGGCAGCCCTGTCCGGATCAGTCCACTCGTACTACGCATTGTCTGTCTCCCGTGCTCGGGTCAAGAATCGTCGTCGTGCAACCCGTCCAGCAGTCGCTGGAGCCGGGGTCGCGAGATGCCGAGACGGCGCGCAGCCTCGCTCTTGTTGCCGGCCGTGAGTCGGAGCATGCGGGCGGCGGCTGCCCGCGTGAGGGTCGCCAGATCGACCGGAAACGGCAGCCCGTCACCGGCGGTCGCACGCTCGGCCGGCGGCTGCAGCTCCTCGAGCCGGAGCGAGCCGGGCGGGGACAACACCAGCGCCCGCTCGATCGCGTTCCGGAGCTCGCGCACGTTGCCCGGCCATGCATGCCCTCGGAGGACCGCCCGCACCTCGGGTGTGAGCGGCGGCACCGGCAGCCCGTAGCTCGTGGCCAGGCGCGCCAGGAACGTCTCGGCCAGAAGCTCCGCGTCTCCTTCGCGCTCCCGAAGCGGCGGCAGCACCAGGGCCACCACGTGCAGCCGGTAGAACAGATCCTCCCGGAACTCCCCCCGCCGAACCGCCGCGGCCAGATCCACATGGGTGGCGGCGATCACGCGGACGTCCACCTGACGCGTGGCCTGGCCGCCCACGCGCCGGATCTGCCGGCCCTCGAGGGCCCGGAGCAGCTTGGGCTGGAGCTCGAGGGGGAGGTTGCCGACCTCGTCCAGCAGCAGCGTGCCACCATGGGCCAGCTCGAAGAGGCCCGGCTTCGTCGCGGTGGCACCGGTGAAGGCGCCGCGCTCGTGGCCGAACAGCTCGCTCTCGAGCAGGCCGGCCGGAATGGCGGCACAGTTGATATCCACGAACGGAGCGGCCGCCCTGGGGCTCGCATAGTGAATGGCCCGGGCGAGCAGCTCCTTGCCGGTCCCGGTCTCGCCACCGATCAGCACGGTGACGTCGGCGTGCGGCGCGACCCGGGCTGCGAGTCCCAGCGTCCGTTGCAGCGCGGTGCTCCGCCCGAGGATCGTCTCGAACCCGGTAGCGCGCCGCTCGTGCTCGGCGAAGCGCGCCGCCTCCCGGCGCCCCCGCGCCTCCCGCAGCTCCCGCTCGAGCGACCGGCGGAGCAGGTCGAGGTCCTCCGGGAGGGCGAAGTAGTCCCCGGCCCCTCGCTGGAGCGCTGTCGCGGCGAGCCGGTGATCGGCCGCCGCCCCCACGACGAAGAGCGGCGCGCCGCTCTCGCGGAGATCGCTGAGCAGGTCCAGCGCGGCGCCCTCCTCGCCTCCCGCGAGAAGCAGGATGACCGCCGCGCCAGGCGGGGGCGTCTCCGCGGCGGTGGGGGCCCACTCGAGCACGTCGGCGCCAAGCTCCGCCGCGACCTGAGTCACGGCGGAGCGAAAGCTGTCCGACAGGCGGACGAGGGCTATCCAGACCGGCTCAGTCTTCGGCACCGTCCTCGTCGTTATCCCGAAAGGCCCGCAGGGATCGCTTGATGTTGTCCTGCACGAGACCCTCGTTGGGCTGGCCCTTGACCGCGGAGGCCGGGTCGATGAGCATCCCGCCGGAGGTGGTGAACCAGCCGGAGACGTCGAAGAAGATCGTCAGGTCGGTCGCGCCGCTCTGGGCGACGACCAGCGGAGGCGACAGCTCAATCTCCTGTTCCGCATTGAGATCGCTTGTGAAGGTGAACGGCGTTCCGTTCCAGGTGCCCTGGGCCCGGATGCTGATCTTGGCAAACGCGGGGTTGGCCGCGAGGAAAGCCGCGTCGTCGCTGGAGTCGTCCTCGGGCTTATGAATCTCGAACTCGACTTTCTGGAACGTGCCCGCGTCGACGTTGACCGACACACTATGCTGGGCGCCGGAGGTGGTGACGGGAACGTCGAAGATCACCGGGCCGAGCTCCACGTTCTCGCAGTCGTCGTCGTTGGCGTCGTTCCCGTGGTCATCGCCGGCGTGGTGCCCGTGGTCGTCGGCGCTGCCCGTGCTGGTGGTCGCGCTGGCGCTCACGCTGCTGCTCGTACCGGTGCAGGCGCCGTCGTGGCCGGCGCGCTCCAGCTCGATCTTCCGCAGGACGACCTGAACGCTGGTGAGCACGAGTGTGTTGGTGCCGTCGGTGAACGTCCCTGGCGTGGGCGATGTGACGTCGAGTGATACCGCTCTCGCACTCATGCCGGCGCCGGCGCGCGACCGGCTGGCGACGTTCAAACTCAGTTGCGCTTGGGCACCAGGGGCCGTGCCGGCGTCTGTGCCGCTGCAGGCGGCGACGGCGGCGAGCCCGGTCAGGGCCAGCGTGAGGCATTTGTTGGCAGGCATGGTAACTCCGCAGTTGGGGTCCGCATCGACACCCCTGGTCAAGCAAGCGGAGTACCGCTCTGGCGCTTCCCCTTAACTGATTATTTTGCAGGGCATTACACTGTCGCAACTCGTTCGCGGGTTGGTCGTATTGTATTATCACAATACAATATGTAATGAAATGTTCCACCGCCAGCAGTCTGGCGCCGAGCCCAGGAGGAGCCTCCGTGCGTAACCTCGAAGCACTCTGTGCAGTCGGGCTCGCGATCGGGATAGGTGCCTGCCGGCCGGCGCAGCGCTCCGCCGACGCAACGCGTCCGGTCGTGGTGGCAGCGGTCGGGGAGCCGGCGAGCATCCTGCCGCCGCTCGCAGTGGAGACGGTCGCGCGGGACATCGGCGACCTCGTCTATGAGCGGCTGGCCGACCTCGAGCCCGGCAAACCGCCCATTGACGCGGCCGCGTATCGACCGCGCCTGGCGGAGCGATGGGAGCGGCTCGACTCACTCACCCTCCGGTTCCATCTCGCGCCCGGGGCGCTATGGACGGATGGCGAGCCGGTCACGGCTGAAGACGTTCGCTTCTCCTTCGAGGCGTTCTCCGACTCGATCCTCGATGCCGTGGCGCGCCCGGCGCTGGTCGGCCGGGTGCAGGTGACGGTCGAGGACCCGCGCACGTTTCTCGTTCGCTTTCGTGCCCCGTACCCGGAGCAATTGTACGACGCGACCTATCTGGTGCGGGTGCTGCCGCGCCACATCTGGCAGGCGGTGCCGCGGGCGGCGTGGGTCGCGGACACGACGACCGGACGACTGGTCGGATCGGGCCCCTTCCGGGTGCGCGAATGGAAGCGGGGACAGTATCTGACGCTCGAGGCCCGTGGCGGGTCGAGCATCCGCACGATCGTCTGGCGCTTCACCGAGGATCCCGAGGCCGCGCTGAACCTGGTGCTCGCGCACGAAGCAGATCTCATGGAGTTGGCTGCCGCACCCCAGGGGGTGAAGCGCGTGGCGGCCGATACAGCGCTCCGGCTGGTGCGGTACCCCTCCTCCGCCTACGGTTTTCTCGGGTTCAACCTGAACGACGTGACCGATCGGCCCCACCCCGTCCTCGGAGATCGCCGCACGCGCCGAGCGCTCGCCATGGCGGTGGATCGGCGGACGCTGGCGCGGTCGGCGTTCGACTCGGGCGCGGTCGCGCCGCCCGGCCCCATGTCCAGGCTGCTATGGATCTGGGGCGACGACATCCGCACCATCCCGTTCGACACGGGCGAGTCAGCCCGCGCGCTCGAGGCGGCCGGCTGGCGTCGCGGGACGGACGGATTCCGGCGAAAGGGCGCGCGCGCGCTGGCCTTCGATATTCTGGTGCCGTCCACGAGCAGCGTGCGCCGTCAGCTGGCGCTCGAGCTCCAGGCCATGCTCGGCGGCGTGGGCGCCAAGATCACCGTCACCGCGGTGGACTTCCCCGTGTTCCAGGAGCGATTGCAGCGGCGGCGCTTCGACGCCTACATCGGCGCGTGGCTGGATGACCCGAGTCCGCGGGGCCTCACCGATCAGTGGACGCGGGCCGGGTGGGATGCGCTCAACTACGGCCACTATTCGAACCCGGCGTTCGACACGCTGTTCGCTCGCGCCGGCCGGCTCCCCGATGCGGCGGCCGCCCGCGCCGTCTATCGCGACGCGATGGACACGTTGAACGCGGATGCACCGGCGGTCTTCCTCTATACACCCACCAACGCAGCGGCCGTGAGCGGTCGCCTGAGCGGAGTGGAGATCGACCCGTATTCCTGGCTCAGCGCGCTGCCGAGGTGGCGGGTTCGCTAGCACGGGGAAACCAGGAAACGGTGGATCTGTTGCCGGGCCGCTGCTGCGCGGGCTCCCGCGCCTCGGCGTGCAGGCGTCCGCAGCAGCCGCCCACGATCAGGTGACCAAAAACCTGACTGTTCCTATCGGTGTGCTGGCTCGCAACTTCCATATTCCCAATTGTTGACACTGCAGACTTCCTGACTAGTGTGTCATTGTTTGACATACGAATCTCAAGAAGGCATCACACTTGCTCCCACCGTCCCCACTCAGTGTTCCGCGTACCGGCGCCCGGGGCTCCAGCCTCGCGGGCGACCGGCGGCCGCCCGGCGGCCGCGGTATCGTCGCAAGGCCAGCAACACTCTCAAGGGGATAGTGCGATGCGCTCGTGGACCCGTCCGCTCGTCTCGATGCTTCTCGTCGGCGCCCTCCTGATGGTGGGCGTGAGCTGCTCGAACGACGATTCGCTCACCGGCCCGTCGACCCCGGAGCCTTCGGCTGCGGTTACGCCGGCGCCGAGCGCCAAGCTGGAATCGCTGCTCGATCCGACGCTCCAGAGGGTGCTGGGCACGCTCCAGCTGCTCACCTGCTCCCGGCAGCCCTACGCCCAGGCCACCGCGGTCATCGGGCCGGCCGGTGGCCAGCTCGTGGTCGGTGCCCACCGGCTCGTGATTCCGGCCGGCGCGCTCTCCTCGCCGGTTCGGATCACGGCCGAGCAGGTCTCGGGCACGGTCAACTCGGTGCGGTTCTCGCCCGAGGGGCTCAAGTTCGCGAAGCCCGCGACGCTCACCATGAGCTACGGCAACTGCTTGCTGATCCCGCTCCGCAAGCAGGTGGTCTACACCAACGAGCAGCTCAGGATCCTCGCCGTGGTGACGTCGCTGGACCTGCGGTTGACCCGCACCGTCACGGGGCTCATCAACCACTTCTCCCGGTACGCCGTTGCGTACTGAGCGTACCGGGTTGACGGCGGTCCCCGCGGCCAAGGGAGCCGGGGGGCGGGGGCGCAGCGAGCCGACGCCGGCGGCAACGCTGCTACAGCAGGCGCGGGAGCGGGAGCTGGCCGGCAGCCTGGCGGACGCGATCGCACAGTACGTGGCGGCGATCGAGGGGGCCGAGTCGGGGGGCGAGGTGCGGCTCCTCGCCGAGGCGCTCCGCCGGCTCGCCGTGGTCCGACACCGGCGGGGCGAGCGCGACGCGGCCTGCGCGCTGTGTGAGCGGAGCCTCGCGGTCGCTACGGAGGCGTCCGACTCCGTCCTCGCCGGCGAGGCCTTGAACACGCTCGCCGGCTTCGACGTCGAGAGCGGGGCGATCGACGTCGCCCGAAAGCGGTTCTATCGCGCGCTGGAGCTGGGCGGCTCGAGCTCGGAGCTTCGGGGCAGAATCGAGCAGAACCTCGGGATTCTGGCGAATATCCAGGGCAGTCACGCCGAGGCTCTGGCCCACTATCAGCAATCGCTCTACGCCTTCCAGCGCACCCGCGACGACCACGGGTGCGCCATCGCTTACCACAACCTCGGGATGGTGAGCGCCGACCAGGGCAAGTGGGACGAGGCCGACGACTACTTCCGGCGGTGTCTCGAGATCACCGCGGCCGTGGGCGACGTGCATCTCTCCGGCCTGGGCCTGCTGAACCGGTCGGAGGTACATCTCGCGCGCCAGCGCTACGAGGACGCCCGGACCGATGCGGAAGGCGCCCTGCGCATCTTCGACCGTCTCGGCACTAGGCTCGACAAGGCCGACGCCTACAAGGTGATCGGGCGTGTATACCGGGAAACGGGGCGGTGGGCGCTCGCCGAGGCCCGGCTCACGACCGCGATCGAGCTGGCCGTCAGCACCGACTCGGTGCTCAGCGAAGCGGAAGCCTCACGCGAGCTGGCGCTGCTCTATCAGGTGATGGGGCGCAACCAGGAGGCGCTCCAGCTGCTGAGCGCGGCGCACAGGCTCTTCGGGCGTCTCGACGCCCGCCTGGACCTGGTGGATGTGGCCCGTCGCGTACAGCGGCTGGAAGAGACCTACCTGGCGGCGGTCAGGGACTGGGGCCAGTCGATCGAATCGGCGGACAGCTACACCTTCGGGCACTGCGAGCGGGTGGCCGGCTATGCCCTCGCTGTCGCCCAGGCGCTGGGGATGGACGAGAGCCAGCAGACGACGGTCCGGATCGGCGCCTATCTCCACGACCTCGGCAAGGTCCGCGTGCCGCACGAGATCCTGAACAAGCCCGGCCTCCTGACCCGCGAGGAGTTCGACATCATCAAGATGCATCCGGTCTGGGGCGTGGAGCTGCTGGCCACGGTGCACTTCCCCTGGGACATCAAGCCCATCATCCGCTGGCACCACGAGAAGTACGACGGCACCGGGTATCCGGACCGCCTCCGCGGCGACGAGATCCCGCTGGCCGCGCAGGTGATCTGCATCGTGGATGTCTACGACGCGCTGACGACGACGCGCAGCTACCGCGCCGCCATGGGGCAGGCGGAAGCGGTGGTGCACATGCACGAGTCCCGGCAGTGGTGGCGGCCCGACGTGTACGAGGCGTTCTGTAAGACGGTGGGGGCGACGGCGACCGCCGCCTGAGCGGGCTTCCGGCGATACCTCAGCCCGCGAGGGTCTTGGTGTAGACGACCAGATCGTCGCCCGGCGCGTAGAAGTCGGGGATTCGTGCGGTGGGCTGGTAGCCGCGAGCCCCGTAGAAGGCCCGGGTCGCTGCGTAGGCTGGTCGGCCTGCAGTCTCCACGATGATGAGCCGGGCACGACCGCTCAGACGCCGCTCCATCTCCGCCATCAGGGCCGTGCCCACCCCACCGTGCTGGACCGTGGGGTCCACCGCCATCCAGTAGAGGTCGTAGGTACCCAGGGTACAAGGGGTCGGACCCCAGCAGATCCAGCCAACGAGACGGCCCTCGACGTCCGCGCCGAGGGCCGTGTAGTCTGGTTCTGTGCCGGAGGACCGGGGTCCCGCGATCGCCCCGTCGAGAACCTCCAGGGCCACCGGCACCTCGGTTTCGTGGAACACACCAACGGCCCGGGTGATCGCTTCGATGCGGTCGCGGTCGGCGGCGGTAAGCGCGCGGATCGAGGGCCGGGCCAGCGTCCGCGTCAGGCGGCCGGGATCCCGCTGACCAGCTCGGCGGCAAAGCGGCTGGGCTGCATCCGGGTCAGCGCCTCGTCTACAATCCGGTTGACCAGCTCATCGTAGTCCCAACCGAACGCGTGTCCCATGCGGGCGAGCCCGGCGTTGCTGGACAGGTCCGGTGACGGGTTGACCTCCAGAACGTACGCCTGACCGTCTTCGGTGACGCGGAGGTCGACGCGGCCGTACCCCTCTGCGCCGGCCAGGAGCTCCCAGGCGCGCCGAGCCACGTGCGCCAGCCGCTTGGAGAGATCGGGCAGGACGTCCGCAGGGCAGACGGGCACGGTGCCGAGGTCGTCCAGGCTCCCCGTGCTCCATTTGGCGGCGTAGGTGACGATGGGCCAGGCGTCCGGCGGCATCGAGTCGAAACGGATCTCCGAGATCGGCAGCATCTGACGACCCACGAACCCGACGTTGAACTCCCGCCCCGGGACGTACTGCTGGATCATCACGTCGTCGAACTGCTCGGTCATCTGCACCACCCGCTTGCGAAGCGCCTTACGCGTCGCGCAAACCGCGCTGCCGTCGATGCCCACGCTGGCGTCTTCCGCGGCGGGCTTCACGATGGCAGGGAGCGGGAAGTCCCCCGGGATCGAGTTCCCCTGCGTCAGGACGAAACTGGGAATCGGGATCCCGGCATTCCGGAGCACAGTATTGGCGACGTGCTTCCGGTGGCAGACGGAGACCGGCCACGCCCGGCAACCGGTGAACGGGAGGCCGGTGAGCTCGAGCGTGTTGACAACGAAATCCTCGTACCTGGCGTGGCCGTTGATCCCCTCGCAGAGGTTGACGATAAGGTCGGCTTTGCGGGCACGGGAGAGCCAGCGGAACTCGCCCAGGCGCACCGGCACGAGCTCGACGTCGTGGTCGCGGCGGCGGAGCGAGTTGCGGACCTCGTGCACATTGCTGAGCACGGCGGCCACATCCTGCGCGCTCCACTCTGCGCTGCCGGCGTCGTAGATGATCGCTGCTCTCATGAGGGTACCCCAGCCAAGAGTGAACCGCCGCTGATGCGCCGCCAGGCGATGTCCGCCACGGTGCAGATCAGCTCGTCGTATGACATCCCGGCCGCCGCGGCGGCCTTCGGGAAGCAGGAGTTGTCCCGCGGGTCCGGGAGGATTCCGGGAAGCGGGTTCAACTCAACGACCATCGGGCGACCGGCGGCGTCGCATCGAAGATCGACACGGCACCAGTCGCGGCAGTCCAGAGCGTGGTAAGCGCCCAGCGCGGCCTCGCGGACCTGCTCGACGAGCGCTTCGGGAACCTTGGCCGGGCACTCGAAGATGTCGAGCGGGTGGGCCGGTGTGTCCCAGAGCCACTTCGCCTCGTACCCGTAGATCGGCGGGGCGCCCCGCGGGAGCGTGTCGAAGCGCAGCCCCACGATAGGCAAACACCGTGCCTCATCGGCGTTGCCGAGGATGGCGACGGTGAACTCGCGCCCCGGCAGGTAGGTCTCGATGAGGACTGGCTCCCGATACGTGGCGAGGAGGTAATCCACCTGGATGGTGAGCTCGCCCCGGTTGTGGCAGACGCTCTTGCTCGAGACGCCCTTGCCCGAGCCCTCGAAGGCGGGCTTCACGAAGAGGGGGAAGGGCAGCCGGGTGGCTCTCGCGTCGGCGACGGTGCGAGCGAGCCGGAACGGGGCGGTCGGGACGCCGTAGCGCTCGAGGATTTCCTTGGCTCGGCCCTTGTGGAGGCAGAGGCCCAAGGTGAGCGCGTCCGAGGCGTGATAGGGGACGCCGAGAAACTCGCAGATCGCGGGGACGTGGCTCTCACGGCTAGGGCCGAACAGCCCTTCCGCGATGTTGAAGACGAAGTCGGGCCGGTAGTCGAGGAGCTTCGAGGGGAACTCGGCGTCGGCCTCGAGCCGGATCACCTCGCCCACGTTCGACAGCGCGTGCTCGACGGCGTCGATCGTCGCCGGGTCGTCCCACTCGATGTACAGGTCAGGCTGCGGGAGATCGGGCCGGAGGGCCCGACTGGGAGGTTCGTCGGTCGTGGGGGAGTCGATCGTGGGCCCGGCTGCGGCAACCTCGGGCTTCACGTTGAACGCGAGTCCGATCCGAATTGGCAGAGCGCCCTCTACAAAAAAGGCCGTCCGCGCGAGACGAGCCGTGACGAGATGACTACATGACCATTCTAAGTTAAGAAAAAGAATTCAGGTGCACAATAGGTTTTTCAGCCACTACACCTTATGGAAGCCGACCCGACCCGCCTCCGTCCCGTCCTCCCCACGATAGATCTCGATGTCGGCGAACAGCGCCGGCGCCTCCTGGCGAAGGACCTGGAGGCAGGCGATCGCCATCCGCCGAATCTCGAGCTCGGCGCCCTCGGCGAGGCGAAGCTCGAGCATGGTACGCCAGGCGCGGACATTGGCGCTGACCACGATCTTCACCTCGGTCGCGTTGGGCAGCACGCTGCGCGCCGCCTCCCGGGCCATCTTGCGCCGATGCACGCGGTCCTCCACCCGGCCGTACTTGCCCATCAGTCCCTCGACAGCGGCGACATAGGCGGCCTGAGCCGCCGAGACCTGGGCCGTCCAGGCGGCTTCGAGCGCCGGGTCCCCCTGGATCGCGGGCGGCATCACGAACGCCGCGTGCGACTCGTCGACGTAACGCTGCGACAGCTGGGAGTAGCCGAAGCCGGCCCGGTGGCGGACGAGCTCGTGACTGCACGACCGCGAGATCCCCTCCACCAGCAGCACGTACACCGCATGCTCGAACACCGAGCCGTGGCCCTGGCGCAGGATGTTCTGGAGGTAGTCCGCCGTCGTGCGCCCCGCCGGGTTGTGCTGGCTCATGTAGCAGAGCCGACCCGCGTACTCGGCCACCCGCTCGCCGTCGGTCGCCTCGCCCTTCCACTCGACCCGCAGATGGGCCGGCTCGGTGAACTGGGGACGGGCGATGAGCGAGACGGTAGGGTGCGTGATGATGTCCATGGAGGCGTATGGGCTATTGGTCGTCCGCGATCTCCAGCCGGGACCGGGCGTATCCGCCCCCGCGCTCGATGTCGCGGAGGGCCTCCGCGATATCCGGAGGGAGCGGGACGGCGCCGGTGCCTGCCTTGAGCCGCGCGATCGGCGGCTCGCCGGACGGAAGGATAATGCCGGGGTTCAGGATCCCAAGGGGATCGAAGCTCGTCTTCACCCGCTGGAAGAGGCGGACGACCTCGGCGCCGTAGACCCGCTCGAGAAACCCGGCCCTCAGGCGGCCGTCACCATGCTCGCCCGACGGCACCCCGCCGAGCGCCACGACCGTGTCCGTGATCTCCTCCAGCAACCCGGCGACGTCCGCTTCCCAACCGACCCGCTCGATTTCGGGAAGCAGGTTCACGTGCACGTTACCGTCGCCGGCGTGACCGAAGATCACGACGGCGAGGCCGCGGGCCGCCGCGGCGCGACGCACGGCCGCCACGTAGTCGCCCAACCGCGGCAGAGGGACACAACCGTCCTCGATCACCTGGAGCGACCGCCGGTCGGGTGGCAAGCCCGCCAGGATCGGGCTGGCCGCATGGCGGAGGCGCCAGAGCCGATCGGCGCCTTCGCGGGACAGCGCGGCGTCCACCTCGAACGAGAGAGGGCGGGCCACCGCCACGGCGGCCTCCGCCAGCGAGCGCAGCTGCTCCGGTGCCGCGGCCTCGAGCTCCACCAGGAGAACCGCCTCGATGCCGCCCCCGTGGGGGATGGAGACGTGGTCGTCGCCGTGAGCGGCCACCAGCTCGAGGAACGTCCGGTCCAGCAGCTCGACCGCGGAGGCCCCGAGCCCGACCAGTCGACCGACCAGCTCGGCCACGGTTCCGTAGTCGCGAAGCAGGATCCGGAGCCCGGCCCGCGCGGGCGGCACCGGGTCCAAACGCCACTCCACCTCCGTGATCAGACCGAGCGTGCCCTCAGCGCCGACGAGGAGGTCCAGGACGTCGCCCGAATTCAGAAACGCGTCGAGGGCATAACCCGAGGAGCTCTTGGACACCCGTGGGAAGCGCGCGCGGATCAGCGCGCCGGCCTCGCGGATCGCGGGGGCGGTGTCGCGCTCGAACCGGGCGAGGGCTGCGGCGGGTGGGCGCCGCGCGTAGGGAGGCGCCGGCTCCGTGCCGCGTGCGAGTCTCACCACCTCGCCGTCGGTGGTGACCGCGGTGACGGCGTCGACCCAACGCCGCACGCTGCCGTACCGCACCGACCGTGCGCCGGCGGCGTTGGTAGACACCACGCCGCCCGCGGTGGCCCAGCGCCAGCTGGAAGGATCCGGTGGAAGGCGGAGACGGAGCGGTGTGGCGGCGGCCTCCAGCTCGCCGAGCGAGGTGCCTGCCCGCATGCGGGCCCGCCGCTTGGACGCCTCGATCTCGATTCCGGGTCCGTCCATCCGGGTGAGGTCGACGACGATGCCGTCCCCGACGTTGCCGCCGCCCATGGCGCTGCCCGCGCCGCGAGGTACGAGTGGAACCCGTTCCTCGGACGCCCATCGCACCAGCTTCACGAGGTCGTCGAGATCCGCGGGGAGGGCAACGGCGCGGGGGACGATGCGGTAGATGCCTGCCGCCTCCGCGTAGGCGGCCCGTGCCCGCTCGTCGCTTCGGAACCGGCCGCGGAGCCGGGGCTCGGAAGACATGCGGAAAGCTAGGATCGGGCTCCCTTGCCAAGCAAACGCGGAACCGTGAGAATTGTTCTTCCGTATGCCAGATGCCCCCGCCGCTTCGCCGGCCCCGGTCCCCGCCCGCGCCCAGCTCATCCACATCGACGTCGATCGCCGGTTGGGCCACGAATGGGACGAGTGGGATGGCAGCCCGTTGCCCGGTGGCGGTGACTACGACTCTCCACCCTGGCTCTTCTTCGCATGGTCGGCCCTGGCGATCGCGGTCGCCAGCGTCGTCGTGGCCCTTTTCCTCTATCTATTAGGCCCCCGGCTCGCCCTGATTCACGCTGAACTGCCCCACGCCCTGCGAATCGCCGGCTGGTCGGTGGGGGGGCTGCTCCTGGTCTGGTGGCTGCTGCTTGCCTTGGCGTTCGCGACGCGCCGGCCGCTCCTTCCCGAAGGGCTCGCGGAGCGGGGGCCCTTTCTCCGGTTGATGCGACTCACGTCCAGGGTCGCAACCCGTTTCGGTCGGCGGGACTGGGTGGAGAACGCCGCGGTCAAGGTCTACAACGCGCTGGCGCTCACTCGGAGCCGGAAGGTCGGCAAGGGAGAGCTGCTGCTCCTCATTCCGCGCTGCCTTTCCAAAGAGACGCTCGACGGGGTGCTCGGGATCGCCGGGAAGTACGGAGTGCCGGTATTCGTGGCCACCCGGGGCCAGCTTGCCCGGCGCGTGATTCGCGAGCGTCGGCCCCGGGCGGTCGTCGCGGTCGCGTGCGAGCGGGATATGGTGAGCGGGCTCCACGATGTGGCGGGCAAGGTGCCGGTGCTCGGGCTCACGATGACGCTGCCGTCGGGCCCCTGCAAGGACGCGCGGCTGAATCTCGGCCAGCTGGAGGAGTGGGTGCGGGCCTACGTGGTCTAGTCGGCGTACCGCTGCGCAAGGCTGTCGAGCGCGGCCTGCACCTTCAGTCTGACGGGATGGTCCGGAGGAGCCAGGCGCTCCAGCTCGCGTCCGGGGACCGACGGATCGCGAAGCACACGGTAGGCGACCTCCACCCGCAGCTCGCTGTGCCCGTACCTCCCCGGATCCACCCAGCCCCGCACGCGGACAATTTGCAGACCGAGCGCTGACCGCCTCGTGGGCGCGCCGGTCGCGACGTCGAACCACGGTGTCTGGAGATACCCGTCGCGGGGCTCGACGCGGGTAACGGGGATCGAGTCTCCGCGCAGTGCCTCAGCCAGTCGCTCGGTGGCGGTTGCCGGACCAAGGCGGACCTCGGCGCTGGGCACGCCCAGCAGCGGGTCCAGGCTGGGACGCGAGGTATACGGGAAGCACCCGGCGAGGAGCGCTACCAGCCCCATCGACCACGTCCGCGGCATCGATCAGTCCTCGTGCGGCGGGGTGCCGGGCGGGTGCGTGTGCGAATGACCGGGCGGATCGGCTGCGGGAGTGGTGGCGCCGGTTGACTCGGCGGGGGCGGCTGTATCGTGATCGTGGCCGTCGGCGGCGTGATCGTCAGCGTCGTCGTGGTGGTCCCCGTGCTCGCCCGCTCCGTGCTCGTGGCCCTCGGCACGATCCTGGAGCTCGGTCCGGAGCGTCGCGTTGGGCACGCCGGCCGCGTGCTCGAAAACCATCTTCCCCCCGTGGTGCCCGGTGTTCACGAGGAACCCGAGCCCGACGAGCGACAGCGCGAAGGCCGCGACGCGCTCACCGGTCCCCATCTTCCGCTCCCGCACCAGCCGCCATAGCCCTACCGCCGCGAAGATCCCGAGCGTGTAGAACGCCAGTGTCTGGTGTTCTTTCATGAGGCGGTGGATCGCATTTCCGTGGTCGATAGCGTCTTCGGCCTGGAGGCCGATCAGCACAGCGGCTCCAGCGGTGAGCACGCCCGCGAGCAGCAGGGCGAAGCCGGTCCGCCGAAGCCCATCCTTCTTGAGGACCAGCGAGGCCAGCTCGAAGAGCACGGCTGTAGTGAGCAGTGCCACGGGGAAGGAGACGATCAGCGCGTGGACGCGGGGCCAGTCGTAGCCGAGCATCGAGGCTCCGGGGGGTGGAGAAGGGTGAACAGTAAACAGTAAACAGTGAACCGTGAACGGGCGCCTCGACCAATCCCGGAGCGTCCTGCTCACTGTTTACCGTTCACGGTTCACAGTCTCACCGGCACCGGGGGGTCAACCGAATAGTCGTAGAATCCCTTCCCGCTCTTCCGCCCGTAGCGTCCTTCGCCGACCATGTGGCGGAGCAAGCCGGGGGCCGCGTAGCGGGCGTCCTGGTATTCGCCGAACATGATATCGGCGATCCTGAGCGTGGTGTCGATGCCGACGACATCGAGCAGCGTGAACGGCCCCATTGGATGGCCGCATCCGAGGCGCATCGCGGTGTCGATGTCGGCCACGCTCCCCACGTCCCGCTCCAGCGCCCTGACCGCGTCGAGCAGATACGGCACCAGGAGGAGGTTCACGAGGAACCCCGGCGTGTCCTTGGCGACGACCGTCTCCTTGCCGAGGCTCCGGGCGAAGGCGAGGCTCCGCTCGAAGGTTTCCGGGCTCGTGGCGGCGGCGCGCACCACTTCTACCAGCGGCATCAGGGGCACCGGATTAAAGAAGTGGAGTCCCACGAAGCGATCCGGCCGGCGAGTGGCCACGGCCATAGCTCCGATGGGCAGACTCGAGGTGTTGGAGGCGAAGATCGCGCTCGGCCCGCACAGGGAATCCAGCTCCACCCAGAGGCGGTTCTTGACCGCCAGATCCTCGGTGACCGCCTCGATGACGAGGTCGGAACCGGAGAGCGCCGCCAGGTCGGTGGTGTAGGAGAGGCGGCTGAGTGCGGCATCGCGCTGGGCGGCTGGGACCTTGCCCTTCTCGACCAGCTTCGCGAGCGACTTCTCGAGGCTCGCCCGCCCCCGCGCCAGCTGGCCCGCCTCCACATCGCGCACCAGGGTGTCGTATCCCGCTGTCGCGCAGACCTGCGCGATGCCTGCGCCCATGAGGCCGCAGCCGAGAACGGCCACCGTTCGGATGTCCCGTGACTTGGTTGGCATAGGAGATTCTTAGCCATTGGCCGTTAGCCATTGGCCGTTAACGAGTGCCCTTTGCCTAGTGGCTCCGCAACGCCCTTCGCACCTCGCTCACGATGACCTCCATCAGGCCCGGAGTCCGGTCCGGCAGGTGAGGCACCGGTTTCACCGCCCCACCCTCCAGGTTGTCCAGCGCCCGCTCGAGTCCGAGCAACGCGCGCGCGGAGACGGGGCGGAACCGGCGGATCGCGGCGTACCCCAGCCCGAGCCCGAGCGGGAGCGGGAGCACCGCCACCGAGAGGAGCGCGCTCAGCACGACCAACGCCACCGTGGCGCCGGCGCCCGCCGTCGCTGTGGCCGCGCCGGCGCCGAGGTATGTGCTCCGCAGCTGGCGGACGCTGGCGTGAAGGGCGACATGGCAATACCCCGGCTCGAGCGGCGTCAGGGTGGCGGTCACGAGCTCGACCTTCGAAAGCATGAACGGCCGAGTGCCCGGGCCCAGCGCGGCGGTGGACCTCCGGATCGCAGCAGAGATTCCTCCGAGCGGCTCCCAGCTGACGCGCCCGGGCTGTTGGCGCTGGACCGCCAGCAGCTCGTGCTGCTCCATATAGCGGAGGAGCGCACGCTCGATGACCGCAGGATCGCCGCGGATGACCCGGCCCGTGCCGACGAGCGCCGGGCCTGCCAGGCGGTCCCAGAGCCCGGTCTGCGGCTGGTCGGGGAGCCGGGTCTGCTCTTCCAGCATCGCTTGGCGGATGTAGCGGTCGGGGATCCCCACGTCCTGCCCGAGCGCGAGCACCTGCGCCGGCGACAGGTGCTCGGCGATGTCCCGCTCCGCCGTTTGAAGCTCCGCCGCCCGCTGGATGATCCGGTCGAGCGCCGCCCGGTCGATCCGGCCGGCGGGGTCACCCATCGTTTTCCTGGGAGCCGCGGGCCGATTCGAGGCGGAGCCGGCTCATGAGATCGCTGAGCTGCTGCACCGGCATCCCGGCCGCGTCGGGGGATGCAGCGAGGGCCTGCTGCACCTGCGGCGGGAGCGCCGGGTCCGGAACGGTGACGCTCGGCAGCGGGAGGGGTGACGGACCGGCCGCCGGCGTCCCGCCTTGCTCGGCCATCCGAATGAAGGGGCGGAACATCTCGATCGGGATCGGGAAGAGGGTGGTCGAGTTGTTCTCCGTGGCGATCTCCGCGACCGTCTGGAGATACCGGAGCTGGAGCCCGTTGGGCTCGGCGCCCAGGGTGTGCGCCGCCTGGGCCAGCGTGGCGGACGCCTGGAGCTCGCCCTGCGCCGCAATCACCTTCGCGCGCCGCTCCCGCTCGGCTTCTGCCTGGCGGGCCATCGCCCGCTTCATCGACTCCGGGAGGTCGACGTCCTTGACCTCGACGGCGGATGCCTCGATGCCCCACGGCTCGGTGCGCTCGTCGATAATGCGCTTCAGGATCCCGTTGATCTTTTCCCGGTCGGCGAGCAGCTCGTCCAGCTCGACCTCACCCAGAACCGATCGGAGCGTGGTCTGCGCCAGCTGACTCGTGGCGTAGAGATAGTCTTCGATCTCGATCACGGCCTTCGCCGGATCCATCACCCGCATGTAGAGCACGGCGTTCACTTTCAGCGTGACGTTGTCACGGGTGATCACGTCCTGCGGCGGGATGTCGAGTGCGACGATGCGGAGTGAGATCCGCTTGGCGTGCGCGAACAGCGCCGGCACGAAAATCAGTCCGGGCCCCTTGGTGCCCGAGAACCGGCCGAGAAAGAACGTGACGGCGCGCTCGTACTGGCGGATGATCCGCAGGCTGGCGAACAGATAGACGACAGCGGCGGCAAGTCCGGCGGTCAGGATTTCCATTGTGTCCTCCTCAGGCGGCCAGCGATTCAACGACCACCGCGATTCCCTGCCCGCCGCCGATACACGCCGAGCCGAGGCCGAGGCGCCCGCCGCGGCGCCGCAGCGCGTGAAGGAGGTGGGCCGTGATACGGGCGCCACTGGCGCCGAGCGGATGCCCGATCGCGATGGCGCCGCCGTCCACGTTGGTACGCTCGCGATCGAGGTCCAGCTCGCGCTCCACGGCGACGTACTGCGCCGCGAACGCCTCGTTCACCTCCACCAGGTCCATCTGACCAAATTTGAGCTCTGCGTTCGCCAGCGCGGCCCGTGCCGCAGGCGCCGGGCCGATTCCCATGACCGCGGGGTCCACGCCGGTCACCGCCCAGCTGACCAGCCGGCCGAGAGGTCGGAACCCGCGCTCGCGGGCCCAGCGCTCCCCCGCGACGACGAGGGCCGCAGCGCCGTCGGAAACGCCAGAGGCGTTCCCCGCGGTGACGAGCCCGTCCTTCCGGAACACCGGCGCGAGCCTTCCCAGCGCCTCAGGCGTCGTGTCCGGCCGCATGTGCTCGTCCACGGCCCACTCGACGGTTTGCCTGGTCTTCGGGTTTCGCGCCGGCACCGGGATCACCTCGTCGCGGAACGCCCCGGCGTCCCAGGCGGCCTTGGTGCGTCGCTGGCTCGACAGCGCGTAGGCATCGGCGTCGGCCCGGGTGACGCCGTAGCGCTCGCCGAGATTCTCCGCCGTCTCGCCCATCGTGAGACCGCACTGAATGTCGCGCAGGGAGTCCCAGAGGCTGTCCTCCAGCGCCGGCGGCTGCCCCAGCCTCGTTCCCCATCGCGCACCCCGGAGCACGTACGGGGCCTGGCTCATGGACTCGGTCCCGCCTGCCAGCGCGACCTGGGTCTCGCCGAGAAGGATCCGGTGCGCGGACTGGATGATCGCCTCGAAGCCAGAGCCGCAGAGGCGGTTGACGGTGACGGCCGGGACCTCGAGCGGCAATCCAGCGCGAAGCCCGACATGGCGGGCCAGATACGCCGCGTCGGTGGACGTCTGAATGACATTGCCGAAGACGACGTGTCCGACGTCCGACGGCGCGATGCCGGCCCGGGCCACGGCGCACTGCGCCGCGAAGACCCCCAGATCGGTGGCGGAGTAGTCCTTGAGCGTTCCGCCGAAGGTGCCGAAGCCCGTCCGGACGGCCGAGAGGAAAACGACGTGATCTTCGCGCTCGGCAGGGCTCATGGGTTGCTCCGGGCGGGGGTCCAGCGGGCGGGACTGACAGACGGCATTGGATCCGGAATATGCCCCCTCTGGAGGGGGTCTTCAAGCAACGCTAGCGGTCGCCGACCGGGGAGCCGCAGCCGGCGCAGTGGCGCCAGCCCAGCTCGATCTCCGCCTGGCAGGCCGGGCACCGGAGCGTTGTTTGGCCCTGGCCGCAGTGAGGGCAGAAGTTGACCGGCCGACCGCCGGGGAGAGTGCCCCCGCAATAGAGGCACATGACGCCAGCAACGTCGGCGGGGTGAGGCTCGTTGTCCCCGGCCGGGCGCACCTCGTCGAACAGCAGCTCGTCCTCCGGCTCCTCGCCCGGCGGCCGGGTGTGCCTTGCCGCTTCGGCGAACGTCTCCTCCGCCGGGGCCAGCGGGGGCGCATACGCCGCGTTGGGGTCCACGGCGAGGGCCTGGGCAACCGCGTGGCCCGACAGCGAGACCAGGGCGTCACCGTGGACATGGAGCAGCGCGAGATCCGGGTTGCTTCCCTCCAGCTCGCTCTGGAACCTGGCCTGGACGTCGGGCGGATCCGTGCGGGCCAGCCCGCCCTCACCCGCGCAAAGGCGGAGCAGGAGGACTTCGTAGTCCTCCGCGCTCTCCAGCGCCAGCGATCGACGGCTCGCCCGGTAGGGAATGATGACGTGCTGAATGTCCGCGACCGGCAGCGCCTGGTAGAGCCGCGTCGGGTCGGAGGCGGAGAGGTTGGCGACGAGTTGTCTGAAGAAATGCTGGAGATCGCTCACGCGCCCCTGCGATCGGTTCGTGAGGGCAGGTTAGGGATCGTGTCCCGCAGTGTCAAGCGAGGAGGTTGGATGCGCTGGCTGGTCGTGGTCTCAGGGCTCATTGTGACGTCGGTGGCGCCGCTCGCGGGGCAGACGGTGTGTATGCCGCCCGACAACTCGAACGAGGCGAAGGTCTTCGCGAACTTCGCGGTACCCCTCGCGTTTGGGCCGCTCGCTGCCCCCACTCCTGCGCGCCCCGGGGCCCTGCGAATCACGCTCGAAGGCAGCTATCTGCCCACGCTGGATGCCGCGACCCGAACGGCGACCATCTGCCGGCCGGGAAAGGGCCCTGAGAACACCGATCTCCTGTTCGCCGTTCCGCGTCCCCGCGTGGCGGTCGGCCTGCCCGGCGGCCTGCTGCTCGAGGCGAGCTGGATCCCGCCGATCCGGCTGAACGGGGTCAAAGCGAATGTGGGGAGCATCGCCCTGGGACGAGCGATTCCCGTCGGACATGGGCCGATGACCGCGGGCATCCGACTACACACGACGTTCGGGCTGGTGCAGGCGCCGATCACCTGCAACGAGGCCGAGTTGGCCGATCCCACGAGCGAATGCTTCCAGGGAACGCGCTCCAACGACAAGTATCATCCCACCATGTTCGGCGCGGAGGGCTCGCTCGGGTGGACGCTCGCTCGCGGGCGCGTCCGTCCCTACCTTGGCGGCGGCGTGAACCTGCTCCGGCCTCGGTTCGAGGTGGGGTTCACCAATCGACTCGGCAGCACCGACAGCACGCGAGTGGAGGTGAACCTCACTCGGGCGGTGGTCTTCGGCGGGGTGATGTGGCAGGCGGGGCGCGGCTTCGGCATCACGGGCGAGGTCTATTCGGCTCCAGCCGATGCTGTTACCGGCCGGGTCGGGCTCAGCTACGCGTGGCGGTGACCAGGCCCGATCCGGCCGGTAGTCGCCGGACCGGGCCGTTGACTCAGGGGGAGGTGCGGGCGGCCTCAGCCTGCCGCTGGAACAGCGGCAGATACTGTCCGTACCCTTCGGCCTCGAGCCGGTCCACCGGGATGAACCGGAGGGCCGCCGAGTTCATGCAATAACGAAGGCCCGTAGGCTTGGGACCGTCGTCGAACACGTGTCCGAGATGGGAGTCGGCATGGGCCGACCGCACCTCGCTCCGCACGTACATGAGCTTGTGGTCGTCGTGCGTCTTGATGTTCTTGGGCTCGAGCGGCTTAGTGAAGCTGGGCCAGCCGGTCCCCGAGTCGTACTTGTCGAGCGAGCTGAACAGCGGCTCGCTGGAGACCACGTCCACGTAGATCCCCGCCGCATGGTTGTTCCAGTACTCGTTCAGGAACGGCGCCTCGGTGCCTTCCTGCTGGGTGACGCGATACTGGACCGGCGTCAGTCGCTGTTGTAGTTCTGCGTCGTCCGGCTTCCGGTAATCCACTGGGTTCCATCCTTTCGCGGCCGTGTTCGCTCCGTGCGTCTGGGCTGACGCGCTGCCGGCCATGGTCAGCAGGAGCAACGCCGCCATCATTCCAAGTCGTGTCATTGTGACCTCCGGCCAACAAACGCTGCCGGGCGCCTGTCGGTTTCCGGTGAGTCTCACGGGATGCCTCGCGCGCGGGCTACCTTGGATAATGCTGCCGGGATCCGATCGCGCCAACCTCCCGGCGGGCCACCACTTGGAGGAGACCCGCCGATTCCGCTACGTGCGGAGCCCCCTGGGTCGAACGGTCGTCCAAGTCATCGGGGGCGGGGCCATCGTCTTCGCGGTGAGTCTCTGGCTGGGCCGCCCGGGCGCCGGTGGGTAGTTCCGGACAGTCGAGCCTCACCGCTCGTCCGCGATGGGGAGTGTCTCTCCGGCCAGGAGCCGTCGCTCGAGGGCCGTGAACGCCGCGTCGGGATCGTAGCCCTGGAACAGGCCGCGCCCCCGCTTGGCGTCCAACCACTCCCCGAAGCCGGACTCGATCGCGCCCGGAGACGTCTCCTGCCGCTCGGCTGCGCCCACCGCGAGATCGTTGGCGTATTCGTTCTTGGGATGCCCGCGATGCCCGCGCACCCAGGTCCACTGGACGTCGTGCATTCTGGCGGACCGCACCAGCGCCTGCCAGAGCTCCAGGTTCTCGATCTCGCCACCCTTCCGCTTCCAGCCGCGTGCCATCCAGGCCGGCGCCCACTCGCGGATGCCCTTCACGAGGTACTCCGAATCGGATACGATGAGCGCCTGCATCCGCGCTCCCTTCTTCGCCAGCAGCTGAAGCGCCGCAATCGCGCCTGCGAGCGCCATGCGATTGTTGGTCGTATCCGGCGCGGCGATGAAGAAATCCCGCCGCTGCACGCCGGTCCGGGTGCGGAGCTCGATGAGACCCCCGGCCCCGCCGGGAGTCGCGCCGTCCCGACCGTTGCCCAGGCAGCTCTCGTCGATATGGAGCACGGCGATGGGCGACGCGGGGCTCACGCGCCAAGCCCCAGGACCTGAAACGCGGCGATGTCGTCCAGGGCGAAGGTGAGCTCATCGCCGGTCATGGGGAGCCGCGCGATCAGCGCCTCACGCGGACCGCCGGTCGCGAGCCGCATGGCGACGACGACGTACTCGGTTCCCCGGCGCGTCGTGAGAGCGACGCGGAGCCCGTCGCGGACGGCGCGCTCCAGCTGGTCCAGACGGTCGGCGCTCCAGCGCATCGGTAACGGGGTCCGGGTCAGCGCTTGCGCTCGTCGCCGAGCGTTCGCACGACGCGCAGGCGACCGGGGTGGTCGCTCGTGAGCCGGCCGATCGTGACCGCGGCCGGCGTACCCTGCTCCCTGAGCGCGGCGAGCAGGGCCGCCTCGTTCTCGGGAGGGACCGCGAGCAGGAGCCCGCCCGAGGTCTGGGCATCCGCCGCCACCACACGGTCCGTCTCGGTCAGATCGTCGCCCCAGGAGACGCGCGGGCCCGCGGCCTCGAGATTCCGGGTGGTGCCGCCCGGGACAAACCCGCGCCCCGCGAGGCTCCGCACGTGCGGCAGGACCGGGAGCGCATCGAACGCCAGCTCGCCGCCGACCTGGCTCGCCTCGAGCAGGTTGAGGAGGTGCCCGACCAGCCCGAACCCGGTGACGTCGGTCGCCGCGCTCACGCCGACCTCGAGCGCGGCCCTGGCCGCTCCCGCGTTGAGCGTCCGCATCGAGCGCACCGCGTCCGCGAGGCCGGCCTCGAGCAGCGCGTCCCGCTTGAACGCCGTCGTCAGGATGCCGGTGCCGAGTGGCTTGGTGAGCACGAGTAGGTCGCCGGCGCAGGCGGCCGCATTGGTGAGCATTCGGTCCGGATGGACCTCGCCGATCACCGCCATGCCGAACTTCGGCTCTGGATCATCCACCGAGTGCCCGCCCACGACGAGGCAGCCGGCCTCCCGCGCGATCTCGCCGGCGCCTCGCAGGACCTCTCCCAGGACGGCGAGCGGCACCTTCTCGCGCGGCCAGCCGACCAGGTTCAGGGCGAAGAGGGGCGTCCCCCCCATGGCGTAGACGTCGCTCAGGGCGTTGGCGGCGGCGATCGCGCCCCAGTCCGCCGGATCGTCGACGATGGGCGTGAAGAAATCCACCGTCGCGACGAGCGCGCGGTCGCGCGCCAGGCGGAATACAGCGGCGTCGTCGCGGGTAGCGGCGTCAACGAGGACCCGGGGGTCCTCGACGGGGGGCAGAAAGCGCAGGACCTGCGCCAGGTCGGCAGAGCCGAGCTTACAGGCTCAACCCGCGCCGTGGGAGAGCGAGGTCAGGCGGATGCGGGGGGTCTGGTCCTGGGGTGAATCCGGCATGGTGTGTCTCCGGTCGGGGAAAGGGTCACGTACGTGTGGGCGGCGGCTCGGCTCGCTCCCCGGCTACCACGCCGCCCGAATCGAGTCCGCCGACATCAGGCTGCCGCGCAGCATCACCCGCTCCACTTTC
>JBGPPG010000005.1:0-60516 GCA_041488455.1 Gemmatimonadota bacterium | reverse complement strand
TTCGTGAGGCGGCTGCACGCCGCGACGATGAGACGCCAACCGTGGAGCGCCGAGGATCAAATGTCCGAAATCGCGAAGCGTCAGTTCGTCCGCCAGCAGGGCGCTGGCGACGCCCCCGCGGCGAGCTGCGCGTACCAGTACGCGGCCCTCATGTTCCAGCCGCGCCTTTTGGCCGCCATTGTCCTGCTGGCCATCCTGCTCCAGTCCGCGGCGATGTTTTTGGTTTTGGCCGGCATTCTATTGTGGAATGTCTTGATTCCCCGCCGAAATCCGTTTGACGCGCTCTACAATCGGGCCATCGCAGGGCCCCGGCACCTCCCCTCGCTCACCCCAGCCCCACCGCCACGCCGCTTTGCCCAGGGGATGGCCGGGACGATCCTCGGCGGCGCCGGGCTCGCGTTACTCACCGGATGGCCTCGCCTTGCCTGGATCCTTGAGGGACTGGTTGCTGTCGCTCTGGGCGCTCTCGTGCTTGGCCGATTCTGCCTGGGCTCCTATCTCTATCATCTATTGCGAGGCGAGACCAGCTTCGCGAACCGTACCCTCCCGTGGAGTCGCGCGGAGTGAGAGCGAGGGATACCACCCGGAGCGCGAGCTAACCATCACGCACGCTGCCGAACGTGAGTCAGCGCAGGCGCGGGCTTGAGAGCCTGCAGCTGATGCGCCGTGTCGTCAGGCACCTAGCACGAGAGGCCAAGATGAGCGTGACGCTGACTGCCGACATGCGGGCCGTAATTCAGGCCGCCCACCTGTGCTTTGCCGGTACCGTGTCGCCGGACGGCAAGCCGAACGTGTCGCCGAAAGGGACCATTCGAGTCTGGGATGACCAGCACCTATTCTTCTTGGACATCGCTTCGCCCGGAACTCGGGCGAACCTTCAAGCCCGGCCCTGGATGGAGCTCAATGTGGTCGACCAGTTGTCCCGGCGAGGCTATCGCTTCTTCGGGCCCGTCACATTGCACGTGGGGGATGCGGTCTTCGAGGAAGCCATACGGCGGGTGCAGAGCGCGGAGCAGAGCTCGTATCCGGTCGCGGCCGTCATCCTCTTGGCGCTAGACCGGGCAGCGGCGCTGGTCTCGCCCGGGTACTGGAGGGTGCCCGACGAGCGGGCAATGCGCGCATTGTGGCGCGAACGCCGGGTGGCTTTGGATCAGGAGTTCGAGACATACTTGGCCGAGGCGGAGCCATTTCGGGTATCCCGCTGAGCTTGCTGCCGCGCGAGGGCACGATCGCCCGCAGCTGATACGCATTTTCGTTAGGCGCACGGCCGGGACTCGGCTTCGCCCAATTGAGCAGTGCCGACTTCAGCGGCCGAGCACGAAACCATGAACCGCAAACCCCCGCGCTTTGGGGATCCGGTCTTCTACATGACCCTGCTCGCGCTCATCGGCATCGGTGCGATCTCGCTCGTCCTGACCTGGCGCATCGCGACAAGGCCTGGGTCGCCCCCGGAGGTTGGTGCTGAGGTCAACCCTGGAGATTCGAAGCATCCATGATCCGCCGGCGTCTAACACGCGGATGCAGCTGCGGGGCGCGGAACGCATCAGCTCTGTCTGGCCCCGATAGCCGGTGGCGAACAGCGTCGTTGGGCGCCTTCCGTCTTCCCTGATCTCCCGCATGGATATCCAACTTCTGCTCGTCCCATACGATTCCGGCCAGCGCGCCTGGCGCTGCGGGGCCGGCCCCGAGCACCTCCTCCGTGCCGGGCTCCCTGCTCACCTCCACCGTCAGGGACACGTCGTTACCGCCATCCACATCGTCGAGGATGACCCGGCGTACCCACCCGCCGAAATCCGGACCGCGTTCGAACTGGCCCGGCGACTAGCCACTGCCGTTCGGTCCGCTCGGACTGCCGGTCACTTTCCGCTGGTGCTCAGCGGCAATTGCAACACGGCAGTGGGCACCCTGAGCGGCCTGACGCCCGCGCGCCGCGCCACATTCTGGTTCGATGCCCACGGCGACTGCAATACGCCGGAGACTACCACGACCGGCTTCCTGGATGGCATGGGCCTCGCCATGACGACGGGCCTGTGTTGGCATCACCTGGGAGCCACCGTGCCGGGATTTCAGCCCGTCGCGGCCGAGGCCACCTTTCTGCTGGGTGCCCGGGACCTCGATGGGCCAGAGGCGGCGCTTCTCCAGGGGTCGGCCATTACCGCCATCCCAGTCGGGCAGATCCCGGAAGGGCTCCCGGGCCTCCTGGCGCGGACGCCGTTGGCGGATACCCTCGGCTATCTCCACTTGGACCTCGATGTGCTGGATCCCGCCGTCGGCCACGCGAACTACCTGCCGGTCCCCAACGGCCTCTCCCTTCCCCAGCTGACCGCCGCCGTGGCCGCAATCCGCGCCCGGGTTCCGCTCGCCGCTGCCGCGCTCACCTCCTACTCGCCCGAAGACGACCACGATCAAGGGGTCTGTCGGGCAGCCTTTGCCGCGATTGATGCCATTGTGGCCAACGGCGCCTAACCCGCCGGTGTCTGCTTCAGGAGCGCCGAATCCCATGCTCGCGACAAGCGCCGCTGTGATCCTCGCACTCGTCCTCGGCCTCTGGGTCGCCTACCATGCGGCTCGGGCCCTGACCACCGGGATAGCCCGGGCCAGTCGCGGCGCCCACTTCGATCGCGCGGGGCAGCCGGGATGGTTTTGGTTTACCGTGGCGGGGCAGATTGCGATCGCGCTGGGGTGCGTCTATCTGATCGTGCGCCTCCTCGGCGTGGGGACCAGGGGCGGAGCCTAACACAGGCATGCAGCAGGTAGCCCCCCACGTCATGGTTCAGGAACGCGCCCGTGCGCGGACAGCGCCACGCCCAGGTGGGCTCAGCAGGCGTTCCCGTACGCAGCTCCCACGAATGACATCTCTGCGGCAACGATGCTTGCAGCGGCGGTTCCCAGAAAGCGTCGACGATCGAGCTTGTTTTCTTTGGGGATGAGTGATCCTCACTCTGGGGCTTTCGGATCGGGAGCGTGAACTTCACCGTTTCGCTGGTGATGACTCCACGGCGCGTCGTCGACGGTGATGTGGATATGGCCGATGCGCGGCGACACGTCGAGAGCGCCCTTGCCGAACACCGGCACCACGCGCAGGTTCTCCGTCCGGTACTGGATGTAGACGCGGCCCAGGGCCAGGGGTTCGGGCAGCGGCGGATCGACAATCAGCTTGGCCGCCGCTTCGTTTTCGATGGCGACCAACGGTGACGGGCCGCGAATGTCCTTGGCGCTCTGGGCGCGGCGGCCCTGGTGGCGAGCAGGGTGCAGGCGGCCATGGCGGCCAGATCCTTGAGAGTGGTGTGCATGACGGTTCCTTCAAGAAGGTGCGCGGGTTGAGAAGCGAATCGCCACGCCGGGCGAGCTGCCACAATGAAGACCCTTCGCCCGATCAGGCCAGTGCCGGCGCATAAGTCCCATGCAAGAGGAGATCGGTGATGGCACGAGTCCTCATTACAGGAACCAGCTCGGGCATCGGGTTGGCCACCGCAGTGGCCTTCGCCAAGGCCGGCCACAAGGTCTATGCGACGATGCGCAATCCAAGTCGCGCCCCCGAGCTCGGGCACCGCGCCGCATCAGAGGGGCTCCCCATCACGATTGCCACCATGGATGTCGATTCCGACGAGTCGGTGAGGGCAGGGATCGAGCGTATCGTGAACGAGGCCGGGGCAATCGACGTGCTCGTCAACAATGCGGGTATTGAGCGCACCGGCTCGGTGGAGGAGCTTGCCTTGGCCGAGTTCCGGGCGGTGATGGAGACGAACTACTTTGGCGCGCTCCGCTGTATCCAGGGTGTGCTGCCGGCAATGCGGGAACGCCGTAGCGGCTGCATCATCAATATCGCGTCGGTCGCAGGTCACGTCGCTTGTTCACCCATGGCTCCCTACACGGCCTCGAAATTTGCCCTGGAGGCGCTCAGCGAGTCGCTGGCCCAGGAAATGAAGCCGTTCAACGTGCGGGTCGCGATCGTGGAGCCGGGCATCATCGACACACCGATGGCCAGACGCATCGAGACGCCACAGAACCCATCGCCGTATCCTCAGCAACGCCGGTTTGCCGCGATGTTTACAGCCTCGCTGAAGAACCCCGCCCCGCCCTCAGTGGTGGGAGAGAAGGTGGTTGAAATCGTCGAAAGCGGCACGTGGCGGCTGCGGCATCCGGTGGGGCCTGACGCGGAGGGGTTTCTCGGATGGCGCAAGGCGATGAGCGACGAGGAGTGGGTCGACTGGGGAGCCTTGGACGACGATGCCTGGTATGATCGGTTGAAGGCTGATTTCGGCATGGACGCCCGCCTCGAGGGGTGAACGCTGTCACTCACGATCCTGCGTGGAACCATACGCTTTGAAGGTCAGGACGACCCCGATCGCGAGAAGAACGATGAGCAACGCGAACACGGCGTTCGAGCTGCTCACGGACGATCGAGAGGCCAGCCACAAAGAGCAAAGTGCCGTTGAGGTACACGACAGGGGGTTGTTGGTGAGAATTTGGAAGATTGATCGCTTCGGATCCAGCGATCGCGATAAGCGTAGGACCGAGCAGTCCTGCAATTCGTCTTCTGCAGTGGCTGTCTAACCAGTTTACCGCCCTATGAACCTCAATCACATTCACCTCGGTGTCCGCGACCTCCGTTCAGCCCTCGACTGGCTCGACCGGGTCTGGCAGCTGGAGCCTCAGTTCCAGAACGACCGGATGGCCACCATCCGCTTCGGGGCCTTCTTGCTGATCCTGGATGCCGCCGAGGCAGACAGTGTCGCCACGATTGGCTTCGAGACTGACGACTGCGATCGTGACTTCCGCGCCGTTCTCGAGCGGGGTGCAGCGGCCCTGGACCCTCCGAGCGACAAGGCGTGGGGCGTGCGGGCTGCATACGTTGAGGGGCCGGGGCGTTTGAAGTTCGAGATCGAGGGGCCGCCCGGTGAGTCCGGAACTCCGGCGGCCTAACACGCGAGGCAGACTCGAAAGGATCTCGCCATGACCTTCAAGCCCGCGATCTGGTACCCGATCGCCGTCGTGCTGAGCGTCATCAACTTGGCCGGAGCCGGGTTCGCGGCCGGGCAAGCCCAGCCGTGGCATGCCACGATTCACGCGGCGCTCGCGGTGGCGTTCGGGTTATGGGCCCAGCGCCTGCGGCAGGGTCCTCCCGGCGGGAGCGAGCTCCAGGCTCGGCTCGAAGCGCTCGAGGCCGACGCAAGCCAGCTGCGGCAGGAGCTGAGCGAGACGCAGGAGCGCCTGGACTTCGCCGAACGGGTGCTGGCGCAGGGATCGGAGATGCGCCGAGTGGACCCGCAGCGCTAGGGTCCGAAGCAACCCGATGTAGTGGACCGCGCGCGCTATGCCACTGCTCTTTTCATACGGCACCCTGCAACAAGAAAATGTGCAGCTATCGACGCTTGGCAGACGGCTCAATGGACAGAGGGACGAGCTTCTTAGGTTTGAGCAATCGTTAGTGAGGATCGAAGATCCACACGTAGTGATCACAAGCGGGAAGACACACCACGCCAACGCAAAGTTCAACGGAAACGAAGCTAGCCGCGTACCCGGCATGGTGTTCGAGATCACCGACGCTGAACTCGCCAGCGTCGACGAGTACGAAGCAGCCTTCCTATATAAGCGAGTTGCCGCCATGCTCGCGTCCGGCAGACAAGCGTGGGTGTACGTCCACCAAAGTAGTTAGCCCGACCCCGATCACTCGATAGGGCGCACCTTCGCGGCCGGTGCGGATAGCGGAGCGTAGAATTCGCAACCAAAGGGACGAAGGCCATGGACGCACTCGCGCTAACACCGTCGCGGAGTTGTTCGGGCTCATCCTCGCTATCAACGTCGTCCACGTCGCCGTGTTCCTGTTCCTGGAGCGGAAGATCTTTTTCGGAGCCTGACCCATGGACATTGTCCATGCCATTGGAAACACCTCGATGGTTCGACTTCGTAAGGTCGTTCCACCCAATTGTGCGGACATCTTCGTGAAGCTCGAGTGGGAGAACCCAACCGGCAGCGTCAAGGACCGGATGGCACAGGCCGTGATTTTACGGGCGGAGGAGGACGGTCGCCTGAAGCCCGGAGACACGGTCGTCGACTACACCGGTGGCAGCACAGGGGCATCGCTTGCCTTGGTCTGCGCCGCCAGAGGCTACCGTCTCCTGATCGTCAGCTCCGATGCGTTCAGCCAGGAGAAGCTGGATCACATGGCGGCGCTTGGTGCTGAGCTGACGCTCGTCCCGAGCGAGGGAGGCCGCACCACCAAGAAGCTGATCCTGGACATGATCGAGGTTGCCCGCGGGTTGAGCCAAGCGCCTCGCACCTACTGGACCGACCAGCTCAACAACCAGGACAGCATCGCGGGCTACTACTCGCTGGGCGAGGAGATCTGGAGTCAAACGAAGGGGGAGATCGACGCCTTCGTTCACTGCGTGGGTACGGCGGCCTCTTCGCGTGGGGTCGCCACGGTGCTGAAGCGATACAAACCGAGCATCAAGAGCGTCGTCGTCGAACCCGCGGAATCCTCGGTGTTGCTGGGAGGGCAGGCAGGCCCTCATAAGATCGAAGGCGTCGGGATTGGCTACACTCCTCCGCTCTGGGAGCCGACGCTCGTGGACGACATCCTGCCCGTCAGCACCGACGACGCGAAGGACATGGCGAGGCGCATCGCGCGGGAGGAGGGCCTCTTCGCGGGGACGTCTTCCGGAGCGAACGTCGTCGCTGCGATTCGAGTCGCGGAGCGGCTCGGGCCAGATGCCAAGGTGGTCACGCTCATGGCCGACTCTGGCCTTAAATATTTGAGCACCGATGTGTACCGGAGAACCGTGCGGGCCGGAGCGCCGGCCCGCGGTGGACCATAGAACTCGGATCCGCGGGCCCTGCGCCCGCAGGTGATGCCCAGTGTCTTTGAAAGGAGCTCATCATGCCTGAAACACCTGGCTCGGCGGCAAGGAACATCGTTCTCGTCCATGGCGGTTTCGTGGATGGCTCTGGCTGGGAGGCCGTCTACAAAGCCCTACGCAGCGATGGTCTTACAGTCAGCATTGTCCAGAATCCGACGATCTCGCTGGCCGACGATGTCAACGCGACTAGACGCGTTGTGGCCGCGCAGAGTGGCCCTGTGATCCTCGTTGGTCACTCGTACGGCGGCGCGGTGATCACCGAAGCCGGCAACGATCCCAAGGTGGTGGGTCTCGTCTACATCGCCGCCTTCGCTCCGGACAAGGGCGAGTCGGTGTCCACCCTAATCAAGGATCCGCCACCTGGCGCGCCGGTCCCACCAATCCTGCCGCCTACGGACGGCTATCTCCTCCTAGACAGGGGAAAGTTCGCCGCTTCCTTCGCGGCTGACGTCGACCCAGAGCGGGCGGCCTTCATGGCAGACGCCCAGGTCCCTTGGGGCCTCGAGGCGCTCGGCGGGACGATCAGCGAGCCAGCCTGGAGGTCCAAGCCGAGCTGGTACCTGGTCGCCACCGATGACCGCATGATTCCACCGCCAGCCCAGCGGTTCATGGCCAAGCGCGCAGGGGCGACCGTCGTCGAGGTGGCGGGAAGTCACGCAATCTACGTTTCCCAGCCCGCCGCGGCGGCCGGGCTCATCGCTAAGGCCTCCAAGGGCACGAAGGCCATGGCGCACTCGCGCTAGCATCGGGAATATGCGTACGAGCCCTGCGACTCAGACGGAGTTCAGCGGAGGAACGGGGTCAGGCGAGGCTCTTCTCGAACCAATGATGGGCGTAGGGATCGGAGTTGAAGGGAGCCACCTCCCGAAAGCCAGCGCTTCGGTACAAGCGAATGGCCTCTTGAAGCGCTTGATTCGTCTCGAGCCGAAGGGTCGTCAGCCCGAGCTCGTGTGCCTGGGCCTCCAGCGCATCCAGCATCCGCCGACCAATACCCAGTCCACGTACCGTGTCGGCAACCCACATTCGCTTGAGCGACCCGACACCGGGGGAGATCGACTTCACCGCGCCACAGGCGACCGCCTCCCCATCCGCGGAAGCCACGAGGAACGCGCCTCGAGGCGGGATGAGGTCATGGTCCTCGGCAGACAGACTGGCGGCCGGGTCGAATCGGGACTTGAAACGCCGGTCCAGCTCGTCGAAGTATTGCTCGACGCACCATCGGGCGGGCGGGCTTGCGGGATCGACTCTCTCGATCTGGAGGCCGGCCAGCTGCAGGAGTCGATGGACCTCCGCCATCGCGGCGACCAAGCGGGGGCGGTGAGCCGACGTCAGAGAATTGAGAAGGGCCGCAGCGACCTCGTCGGAACGCTCGTTCATTTCCCTGACCTCCCGCCGCCCTGCCGACGTCAGCCGAGCCTTCCGTACCCGTCGGTCGGCCGTTCCCTGGGTCAGTCGGACGAGTCCCTTCTCCTCAAGGGCCTGGACTAGACGCGTGACGTAGCCGGAATCGAGCCCGAGACGCTGCCGCAGGTCGCGGAGGTCTGCTCCGTCAGGACCGATCTCGTAAAGCAGGCGCGACTCCCCCAGCGGGCGATCGCGCCCAAGGAAATGATCGTTCAATGCTCCGGCGCGCTGCGTAACGAGTCGATTGAAGCGCCGGACCTGAGCAATCTCGTCGGCCAACATTCTCTGACTTTAGTCAGCTATGTGCAGCCCGTCAAGGTTCCTCATAGCCGGTGGCGGGCAGTGGAGCGTAGAATTCGGATCCGCGGGTGCCTCGCCCGCAGCTGTCACTCGCCCTTCAACCCAGCCCAGGGAGGCCCACATGGTGCAGCGTCTCAGCCGCTTTTCCGTCGGGCAAACGGCGAAGGTTTGTGGCGTCCTCTACGCGTTGATGGGGCTGATCCTCGTTCCCTTTTTCATCCTCGCGGCACTGTTCTCGCCGGAGCGCCGCTTCAGCGTCGGGTTCGCGATCGTCCTCCCGGTCCTCTATGGCATCGGCGGCTTCATCTTCTCGGCCATTGGCTGCGCCCTGTACAACTTCGTGGCGGGTCTGGTTGGCGGTATCGAGGTCCAGGTGGACTAACCCGGTGGCGGGACATCGAGAGGCCAAAGTGCCGGTTCACCCGTTGGAGATCACATGCCCGCCCTAGAGCTGTCGCTCGCAGGCGTCCGTGCTGCAGGAGCCGTGTTCCTCGCTATTTCGTCCGGTTGCATCCGGAGCGACGTGCCGCCGCTGCTGCCGTACCAAGAACGGTGGTAGCGGGCCGGACCTGCTCCGGCCCTGCGGCCCAGCCAGCGCATGCAGCTGTCGGTAGGTGGTGGGGTGACAGTCTCGAACTGCGGAGTGGAACCGTGACAGAATCCCGGTGGCAGGTAGCCCAAGTCAACATTGGCCGAGTACGGGCCGAAATGAATGACCCCATCATGGCGGAGTTCGTCGCCAAGCTGCCGGGGATCAACGCGCTCGCCGATCAGGCTCGGGGATTCGTGTGGCGTCTCCAGACCGAGGATGGCGACGCGACGGCGGTCCGGCCCTACGCCGACGAGCGCATTCTCATCAACCTGTCAGTCTGGGCTGATCTCGCCGCCTTGCGGGCCTATGTCTACCGCAGCGCTCATGCCTCGGTGATGCGGCGTCGGCGCGAGTGGTTCGAGCGGTTCGAAGGGGTCTACGTCGCGCTCTGGTGGGTGCCGGCGGGGCATCGTCCGTCGGTGGAGGAAGCCGTGGCGCGTGTCGCGCATCTCGAGGCTCACGGATCAACGCCCCACGCGTTCAGTTTCGCGCAGCCCTTCGATGCCGAGGGGCTGCCGGCCCCTTTGGAGGGGGTGACGCGGGACGATGCGTGTCCCGCCACGTAACACGCGCAGGCAGAGTCGTTAGAGCGCATGACATGATTGGAGGGCCAGTTGGCGTATCTAATCGGCGCGTTTCTCGCGCTCGCGGTGAGCGGTGCGGCCACGCTCATTCGTCTTGATCGCGATCGGGCGTTTTATCCCACCATGATGGCCGTCATTGCCTCATACTACCTCTTGTTTGCGGTTATGGGTGGCTCCGACCACGCGTTGGGCGTTGAGACCGCAGTCATCACACTCTTTCTTGCGGCGTCAATTGTTGGGTTCAAGTACTCTCTCTGGTTCGTCGTAGCGGCCCTGGCAGCACACGGCATCTTTGATGCTTTTCACGATCAGCTGATAGCCAATCCAGGAGTACCGGTGTGGTGGCCACAGTTCTGCCTCGCGTACGATGTCGTGGCAGCGGGGTACCTGGCGTACTTGCTACGCGGCCGTGGAGTGGCCGCGGGTGATGCGCCGTTTCGTTAGGCGGCAACATGAGGACTCCGCAGTGAGGGCATCCGTCTTTATTGCCACGAGCCTCGACGGCTTCATCGCTCGAGTCAATGGTGACCTCGACTGGCTACCGCGGGGCGGTGGTGAACCTCACGGCTACGATGAGTTCATGGCCACCGTGGATGCGCTTGTGATCGGCCGCAAGACCTTCGAGACGGTCTTGACCTTCGACGCGTGGCCATATGGCGAGAAGCCCGTTTTCGTGCTGAGCACTCGCCCGCTCGCCCCTGCCCTCCCCGGGGCTGTGGTAGAGCGGATGTCGGGGGCTCCGGCCGAGATCGTGGCGCAGCTGGCCGTGCGCGGCGTGCGACATGCATACGTGGATGGCGGGGTCACGATTCAGGGGTTTCTCCAGGCCGGACTTATCCAGCGCCTTATTATCACGCGCATTCCTGTGCTCCTCGGTGCCGGCATCCCACTCTTCGGCTCTCTACAGCGCGACGTCGTGCTCAGGCACGTCGGGACGCGGCAGTTCGCCAGCGGCCTCGTTCAGAGTGAGTATGTGGTTGCCGGCGGTGGCGGATAGCGGAACGGGGGGCAGCCGGCGCAATGTTCATCGGACACTACGGCGTTAGCTTCGCCGCGAAGAGAGTCGACCCCTCGATCCCGTTGTGGGGTCTGTTTGTCGCGGTCCAGTTGCTCGACGGGTTCTGGGCACCCTTCGTCCTGCTCGGCATCGAAAAGGTCAGGATCGTTCCCGGCATCACGGCCTCGAATCCGCTCGATCTCTACTACATGCCCTATACCCACAGCCTGCTTGCGGCACTTCTCTGGTCGGCCGGAGCGCTGCTGGTCTACAGAGTACTCGGCCAGCGGCGCGGCAAGCCCATGGCGGCAGTCGTGGTCGGACTCGCCGTCCTGTCGCACTGGCTCCTGGACCTTCTGGTCCATCGCCCTGACCTGCCGTTGTACGACGATGCGGTGAAGGTCGGGCTGGGGCTGTGGAATCTGCCCGTGGCCGCCCTGGGCCTTGAAGCAACGCTGCTGTTCGGGGGCATGTGGCTCTACTTCGGCGTCGTCGCCCCGCCCCGTTGGCCGATGGTGGTGTTCGGCGTGGTCATGTTCGCTATTCAGGTCTACGTCTTCTTCGGCCCGCCCCCGGTATCGGACAGAGCCGCCGCCTGGACGGCGCTGGCCGCCTACGCGGTCTTTAGTGCGGTCGCGGCGCGTCTGGAGCGGCGGCAGCTGCCGCCAAAGGGAGCCGCCTGACACGCGCATGCAGGTGGCCGACGCACACCCAAGGAGCGGAGCAGCATGTACCTCATCCGTCAGGAGCAGCTTCCCTTTCAGGGGATGTCGCATCAGTTCGTGGGAGCGGACAATGCCGACGTCGGGATCTCGGCGTATTTCGTGAACGCCCCACCGGGGCGTGGACCCCGTCGCCATCGCCATCCTTATGACAAGGTGGTATTTGTGAGAGAGGGTCGTGCTCGCTGGACGGTCAATGGAGAAGACCTTGAGGCCGGCCCGGGCGACGTTCCGCTCCTACAGCTCGATATCCACCTCCATCCGCGCTTTCAGCAGGAGAACCTGGACCAGGACTCATGAGGCACGCAGCAGTGTGCCACCTGACCGGGCTTCAGCCTCACTTCGCAATTTCAAACGCCGGACGGTTGCGACCCCAGATAGCGCAAGGAGCCAGGCGTCGTGAGCATTTCGCCGGTCTCCAGCAGGGTCTTGAGACCCGACAGGACCATCGGCCAGCCACCGTAGAGCTCGGAGTTCGCGCCCTCACGCAGCTGGTCGTGAACGACCGTCAGGCGACACGAATCGCCGACCGGCTCGATCTCCCACGTCACCCGCGAGGTCCCCTCGCGCTTCACGTCGTCGCTCCAAAGGGCTCGGAAACTCTGGACCAGCCGACGCGGCGGCTCGACCTCGAGGTTCTCGCCTTCGACGATCGGCATGTTCGGAGCGAGCGTCATGCCCGTGGCGCGCCCCTGGTAGAAGGATCCGGGCTTCCAGTCCGAGTAGACGCCCACGCCGAAGGTGTACTTCCGCCTCAGCTCGGGGTCGATGATCGCCTGCCACAGGCGCTCCGGCGTCGTCTTGATATAGATCTCGTAGATCTTTTCCATGGGCCCCCCCTCGATGCTTTTCTTGAGTCCGCTGAGCATAGCGGCCCAAGGTTCCGTGTATTTGTCGATCCATCGGTCATGGATCAGGCGGATTGGCACGCGGTTCAGGAAGTGCAGCTTCTCGCGGCCGCGCCGCTTAGTGATCACCAGGCCCGCTTCCTCGAGGACGCGGAGGTGTTTCATGACGCCGAATCGCGTCATCGTCAGCCGCCGCCCGAGCGCGCTGAGGGTCTGCCCGTCCTGCTTGAACAGCTCGTCGAGCAGGCCCCGCCGCGTTGGATCGGCCAGCGCCCTGAACACTGCGTCCATACGGCCAGTATATGTGACCGTATGGTCACCTGTCAAGCCCCGGACCCGAGGCCGGGCGTCAGCCGATCGAAGTCCCCGGCCTCCTGCGTCACCGATGGCCGGGTTCGGTTAAAGTTGAGAGGCCGGACCTCATCACTCGTGAAACGTCGAGCCCATGAGGATTGGGATCATCGGACCGCGCCGGCCACGAGATCCTCGTGGGCTCGCCATGCTCTATCCAAGGACGGGAAGACATTGACGCTGACCACGAAGGGGACGAACGCGAAAGGCCAGGCGGTCAACAACGTCACGGTTTTCGACAAGCGCTAGGTACCCGCCTGGTGATCCACCTCGGCTCCGCTGATACCGGCCGCTGAGATCCGGGAGGACAACGTGGCAAGTAAGGTGAAGGGCATTCCCGATGGCGCGTCAGTCGTCATCCCGAGATTAGTGTGCCGGGACCCAGCCGCTGCGATTGAGTTTTGCGCACGTACATTCAGTGCGGTCGAGCGGGTCCGACGGCCTGCTCCTGACGGGACCGTGGCGCATGCGTTGATGACGATTGGCACCGCGATGGTCATGATCGAGGGAGAGTGGCCGACTTTGACGAGCCGTGCGCCCAAGCCGGACGGAAGCTCACCCGTCGTGCTGTATGTCTATGTCGAGGACGTGGATCAGACAGTGGAGCGGGCGGTTGCCGGCGGGGCAAGCATCCTGATTCCAGCACAGAACCAGTTCTGGGGCGACCGCACCGCATGGATCATGGATCCGTCGGGGCATGTGTGGACCATCGCTACACGGATTGAAGAGACTACGGAACAAGAGAGAAAGGACCGTTGGTCCAGCGTTCAGGATTCGCTTCCGCTGGGCCGTTAGGTCGCTCCACCCGACATCCCTGCGGGGACAACATGGTCGAGCCCTTGTACACCGTGTTCAGGGTCCTGCACGTCGGCGGCTCCTTCCTGGCCTTCGCCGCAGCCCCGCTGGCCTTGCTCGCCATCAAGGGCAGTCGCCGGCACATCCTCGCAGGACGCTTCTTCACGCTCGGCATGGGGACGGGAGCGACCGCCGGCGTCCTCCTCGCGGGGATTCGTCCCGACCCCGTCGTCGGGCTGTTCCTGCTGGGCCTTGTGGCGCTGTTCTTTACCGCGACCGGGTATCTGGCTCCGCGCATCGGGCGGGGATCCCGGAGCAGCTATCGGTGGGACCGGGCGCTGACGGCGGCCGGCGGCCTCGCGAGCCTCGCCCTGATTTATGATGGCCTGCTGGAGTTCACGCGCGCGGCGCCGGTCCAGGAAGGCTTGGTGCTTGGGGGGCTCGGGCTGGGGGTCGCGGCGGCCCATGCGCGGTGGCGTGGGCCGGCGGACCCCTCCCGCTGGCGGGTGGAGCACCTCACGAGTCTCCTCGCGGCCTACACGGTGGTCTGGTCGTTCATCTTCGGGCTGTACATCCGAATGCTGCCGTCGGCAGCCCGAGTGCTGATCCCCGCGGTCGTCGGCATCGCGATCATCTGGTGGGCTCGCCGGCGCTTCGCCGAGCCAGGGGCAGGCCGGGGTCCCGCCGCAGGGGCCGTCACCCAAGCCGCCTGACCACCAGGCGGACACTGATCTCTCGGCAGGAGATGCTGCAGAGCGCGCGCGGCGTTAGCCCGCACGAGAACTGGGGAGTCGGGCCGATGCCCGATCGAAGGATTCCCGTCTTCTTCTACGGACTCTTCATGGACCTCGACGCGCTTCGGTCGAAGGGAGTCCATCCGACCGACCCGCGCGTGGCCTCCGTTGCGGGGTTCGCCATTCGGATCGGGCAGCGGGCAACGCTATGGCCGGCGCCGGGATCGTCGGCCCACGGACTCCTCATGAACCTCACCCACGCGGAGATCGAGCTGTTGTATTCCGCGCCCGGACTCGAGGCGTACCGGCCCGAGGCGGTCGCTGCTGCCGTTGCCGAGGGCCCGCCAGTCTCCGCCCTCTGCTTCAATCTGGTGACTCCGCCATCGGCCGACGAAGCCAATCCCAAGTACGCCGCGGCCTTGCGAGATCTTGCGAACCGTTTGGCTCTGCCACCAGAGTATGTTGAGCAGATCCGCTGACGAGCACAGGAAGGACACATGACCATGACCAGATGCACCGCCGCACTACTGCTCGCCACGCTGGCCATCCCGGCAGCCGCGCGACCCGCCCCCGCTCAGCGCGGGACCCCGACCGAAGCCAAGGCGCTCTTGGAGAAGGCGGTGGCGCACTACCAGGAGGCCGGCCGCACCCAGGCCCTCGCGGATTTCACCGGCAAGAAAGCGCCCTTCGCCGACCGCGACCTCTACGTCTTCTGCATCGGCTCGAACCGCGTGATTTCCGCTCACGGAGCCACCGCATCGTACGTCGGGTCCTCGGCTGACGCGCTCAAGGACGCCGACGGCAAGCCCCTGGGGAAGGCCATCCTAGACGCCGCCGAGGGTAAGGGCGGAGGCTCGGTGCGGTACCGATGGCTGAACCCGGTCTCGGGAAAAGTCGAGGCGAAGGTCAGCTTTGTGACGAAGGTCGGCGAGGATGTCTGTGGGGTTGGCGCGTACGAGCCCCGATAGACACGGGTGAAGCGGAATTGCCCGCAGCCGGAACCCAGGTCGCCGGCGCGCTCGGCTTCCGGGTGAAGTCGGGTTGGGCAACGGCCGTGCTCCTGTCCGGCGCGGCCGGGGAGCCGGCTGTCGCCGAGCGCAGCCAGATCGCGCTCTCCGACCCCGCCGTCCCACACTCCCGGCAGCCATACCACGCGGCCACCGGGGTGGCACAAACCGACAGCGCCGTGTTGGCCCGGTTGATCGAAGTCGTCCACCGCTGTGCCCGGCGTTCGGTGGCCGAACTCCTCGAGCGTCATCGGGCCGCGGGATACGGGGTCCTTGGGGCCGGCATCGTCGTGGGGAGCGACGCCCCACCCGAGCGCATCGTGAACCCCCACATTCGGGCCCACGCTTCCGAGGGGCAGCTGTTCCGCACCGCGCTCGAGGGCGGCCTTCAGGAAGGCGGGGTCACCTGGATCGTTGTGGTCGAGCGTGCTTTGTATTCGACGGCCGCGCCGCTCTTGAACGGCTCCGAGGCATCAGTGAAACAAGCGGTCACGGCGCTGGGCCGAGGCCGGTTTGCCGGCTGGCGCGCCGACGACAAAGCGGCCACTGTTGCGGCGTGGCTCGTCCTCGCGAGCCACGCAGCACGCGCCGAGACTCCCAGAGGTCCAGCACGATGAGAACGGAGCCTGAATGCAACTCTTGCCGATTCATGGCGCATGGCCATTGCCCCTCAGCACGGCCATGATGCTCGTGAGCGCGTGTATTCCGGCGGCGTCGCGCGCCACCATTCACGTCATCGCTCACGACTATGCGTTCACCGCTCCAAAGGCAGCGCCGCCGGGACCGACGACGCTCACGTTCGAGAATCGTGGCACGAAGCAACATGAGCTGCTCATCGGCCTGCTGCGCCCAGGTGTCGCGAGCGCGGAGATCCTTGCCGCCCACCAGCAGGGAGTCGGTTTTCGGCAGCTCCAGAACGTCTACCTGGACGGCGAGGTCAGCGCTGCCCTGTTTGCCTGGCCGGGCAAGACGTCCCCGGCCAGCGTGACGTTCGACCTTCGCCGCGGCCGATCCTACGTCCTGTTTTGCCAGCTTCGGGACTCGACGGGGATGCCGCAGCACGCCGCGCTGGGCATGTTTCATGTGTTGCGTGTCGAATAGGGAATGGGCGGTCACGTTGAATTCGGAATCCGGAGGCAGTCATGCGAACCTACGTTCAGCTCTCAGGCATCTTGTTCGCACTCGTCGCGGTCGCGCATCTGGTCCGCGTGCTGGCGCGCTGGCCCCTGCTCATCGCGGGGTACCCGCTGCCCGCCCTGGCATCGCTCGTCGTCTTGGTGGTCACCGCGGGCCTGAGCGTCTGGGCCTGGCGGCTTCTCACCGGTCCGCAGACTCCCGGAAGCGCGGGCGCTTCGCCCGCAAACTGACGCGGAGGGGTGAGGAGTCTCCCATGCTCGATAAACCTCGGATCGTACAAACCGGCGCCCAGCTCACCGCCATCATCCGACTCACCATCCCCCGGGCCGAGATCCGACATGTCATGGGTCCGGCCATCGCCGAGGTGATGGCAACCGTTGGCGCACAGGGCATTGTCTCCGCGGGTCCGGTCTTCTCGCACCACCTGAGGATGGACCCCGAGACCTTTGATTTCGAGATCGGCGTGCCGGTCACCGTAGCGGTCTCCGCCGCCGGCCGCGTGAAGGCGAGCCAATTGCCCGCTGCGACGGTGGCGCGCACGGTCTACCACGGGCCCTACGAGGGCCTCGGCCCCGCTTGGGCTGAGTTTGAAGCGTGGCTTGCCGCCGAGGGACACGCGCCGGCCCCGGATCTATGGGAGTGCTACGTCGCGGGCCCGGAGTCGAGCCCCGATCCGGCCGCATGGCGCACGGAGCTGAACCGGCCTTTGGCTCGCCGAAGTGAGCGTTAGCCCAAGCTTCCGGACCCTTGTGCTCGAACAGCTCGCGCGCGCTGTGACGAATGTGCGCGACCGCGCCATGTTCGGCGGGGTCGGGATCTACAGTGGCGATCTTTTCTTCGCGCTGATTGACGAGGACACCGTCTATTTCAAGGTCGACGACACCAACCGCCCCGACTTCGAGGCGCGCGGGATGGGTCCGTTTCGCCCGGCGGGCCCCGAAGGAGAGGTCATGCAGTACTATGCGGTGCCGGAGGACCTGCTCGAGGATCCGGAGGCTCTGCGACCATGGGTCGATCGCGCCCTGGCGGTTGCCCGGCGCAAGAAGGGTCGCCAGCCGCGCAGCGGCAGTGCCTGAATGCGAACGCACCCGGGAATCGTTGCCGCGATGCTCGCCGCCGCCGGGACGTGCGCCGCCCAAACGGCGCCCGTCGCCCTGCCCCATGCCTACGCCCACGCCGACTGCGCGCCCTGGGATGGCCCAGCGGTTCGGATCGTGCTGACGCCGACCCCGGTTCCCGATTCGGTCGTGTTCACTCCGAGCCGCCCGGCCCTCGATCTCGCGGTTTACGCGAGTCGCACGCGGAGCCTCGGCCATCGCTTCGAGGTACAGGCCCAGGCGTCCGGCGACGGGTACCGGGGGAGGGCCGCCTGGTGTCCAGCCGAGAGCGCCTGCGAGCCGGCCCAGGGCGGCTGGATCCTCCTCGAGGGCGACCCGGCCGATTCAGCGTTGAGGGGCCGCTACGAGCTGCAGTTCCGCGGTCGCCAAGCCATCCGGGGCCGGTTCACTGCGGCGTGGCGTCCGGTACGCATGGCGTGTGGCTAGCGGACGATCGTGGACTTCCGCCCGTCCCTGATAGCCGCGGGCGCCGTCGGAGCGTAGAATTGGCTCTGCGGCCCATCAACTCAGACTCCACCGTCACCAGCAGCTGATGCGCATGGCGGACTCACCCGGCACTGTCGTGCGCGCCTTCATCGAGCGCATCAACGCCCATGACGTGGAAGGGCTGACTGAATGTCTCAGCACCGATCATCGCTTGATCGACTCGCTGGGCGCCATCTACGTGGGGCGCGAGACGCTGCGGCAGGGGTGGGAGGCGTACTTTGCCCTCGTCCACGACTACCACGTCTCCGTCCACTCGCTGGCGGAGCTGGCGGCGGGCGTCCTGCTGGTGGGTGAAGCGGCCGGGCGCTCGAATGGCGTAGCCTGGACCGTGCCGGCCGCGTGGCGCGCCGTCGTGCGGGATGGCCAGGTGGCCGAGTGGCAGGTATATGCGGACAACGAGCCACTGCGCGCGTCCCTCCGGGTATGAGACGCCTGCGACTACTGGATCAGCTCAGAGGCGGCGAGCTCAGCATCATCCAGGAGCGCATGCCTCCCGGCGCGAGCGAGTCGCGCCATCGCCATGGGCGAGCTCGGCAGTTCTTCTATGTGCTCCGGGGGCAGCTGACCCTCGAGTGCGCCGGCCGCCACCACCGACTCAGCTCCGGACAAGGGCTGGAGATCGAGCCCGGGGTGCCCCACGAAGCGCGCAACGACTCGGCGGACCCGGTCGACTTCCTAGTGGTCTCGCAGCCGCCCAGTCATGGCGATCGGGAGCCGGCGCCGGCACAACCTTAACCCCCTACCCCGGAGAGCCGATGGCTCGCGTCGTTCACTTCGAGATCCACGCCGGAGACCCGCCACGGGCGATCCGCTTTTACAGCACCCTCTTCAACTGGGAGTTCACCCACTGGGCGGGGCCCCAGGACTACTGGCTGATTCGCACCGGGCCGCCGACCGAGCCCGGTATCGACGGCGGTCTGCTGTCCCGCCGGGGCCCTGCACCCGACGACGGTCAGCCGGTGAATGCCTACGTCTGCACCGTGCAGGTCGCGGACCTCGACGCCCTGCTGGCTCGGGCGGCCGGGCTCGGCGCCGCGCTCGCCGTTGCCAAGATGCCGATCCCCGGGGTGGGCTGGCTCGCCTACGTGAAGGACACCGAAGGCAACATCGTCGGCATGATGCAACCCGATCCCGGCGCCGCGTGATAGCCGTGAGCGGCCGGCACGGTCTGAACGGGGGGTACCAATGAGACTCGCTAAGCTCGCTCTCACGCTCGCGGTGCTCGCCGCCGCGCTGCTCGGCATTTCGGGGACCGGCGTCCGGCTGGGCCTCTGGTCATTCGGCGCCGGTTTCCAGCTGCTTCGCTGGACCGCCTACCTGGGCCTGGCGGCGGCCGGCATCGCGGTTGTCGGGCTGCTGATCCCGAAGGCGCGGGCCGGAGCACCCGCCAGCCTGGTCGTGGCGATTGGGCTGGGCCTTGGCGTAGCCTACCTTCCCTGGCACTGGCGGCAGCGGGCGCGCGCTGTGCCGCCGATCCACGACATCAGCACGGACCTCGAGCATCCGCCCGACTTCGTCGCGGTGCTCCCGCTGCGCGCCGACGCGCCGAACCCCAGCGCATACGGCGGTGCCGAGGTCGCCGAGGCGCAACGCCGAGGCTACCCGGACATTCAGCCGCTCACTCTCTCCGCACCGCCTCCAGCGGCCTTTGCCCGGGCGCTCGACGCGGCGAGGGGCATGGGATGGGCCCTCGTCGCCGCGGACTCCGCCGGGGGCCGTATCGAAGCCACGGCCACCACACGCTGGTTCGGCTTCAAGGACGACATCGTAGTCCGGGTCACACCTGCTCCGATCGGGAGCCGGATCGACGTGCGCTCGGTGTCCCGGGTTGGAAAGAGTGATGTCGGCACGAACGCCGCACGCATTCGCGCCTATCTGGCGACGCTCAAGTGACCTTCGAGGCCGCGCGCCGGCTTGCGCTCGCGTTCCCGGCGGTCGAGGAAGGCACCTCGTACGGCACGCCGCCCTTTCGCGTGCGCGGGAGTTTTCTTTTCCGCTTGCGGGAAGACGGGGAGTTCCTGGCCATCAAGTGCGGGTTCGAAGAGCGGGATTTTCGCATCCGGGCCGATCCGGAGACGTTCTTCACCACGGACCACTACCGCGGCTATCCCACCGTCCTCGTGCGGCTCGCGACGGTCGATCCAGCCGACCTCCGTCCAACGGATTATATAATTCGAGACGACGGGCATTCCGCCGGCCGCCACTCACTGTCAATCTGCCATCCATGCGTCTCGTGCCCTTTGCTCTGCTCGCCGCCGTCCTCCTCCCTCCAGCGGTTGCGGGCCAGTCCCGGACCACCGGCCCTCGGGAGCTGCCCACCGCACCCGTGGCGGTCTTGCCCGTCGCCCTCTACACTGCGCAAGCGAACCTCCAGGAGATTTCAGATTCGGGCAAGTCGGGGCTCGCCACCGACGTACTGCGCACCCGGCTCCAGGAGCTCCTGGGCAAGCAGCTGCTTGCGGCCGATAGCGTGGCTGCCGTCGCGGCATCACCGGCCGCGCGGGCGCGCTCCGGTGATCAGTCCTGTAGCGTCATCGTCGCCTGCGCGCGGCTGGTGGGCGAGGCGCTCCACGCGCCCTGGGTCGTCATGGCCAAGGTCAGCAAGACGAGCAACCTCATCTGGCTGTTCACCGGACAGCTGATCCAGGTCTCCACGGGCGAGATCCTGCTGGATGACTCGACCGAGCTGAAAGGCGAGCCCGATCAGATGGTACGGGTCGGCACGCGGATCTTTGCGGAGCGAGTCGCCCGCACGGTGCAACGGGGCGGAGTGACGACCAACTTTCCCAACGCCGAGTGATCCGGCGAGAACAGGAGCGGCCAATGAGCGCGCCACGTCCAGCCTCCCGCATCTTCGCTTCCCTCTCGCTGCCGTGCGCGCTGGCGCTGCTGCTCGTAGCACCGAGCCGCGCATCGGCGCAGCAGCGCAGGGATTCCCTCGGCTCACCGGAGATGCGGGTACAGGCCCAAATTCAGGCGCGTCTGACTGTCCTGACCCGCGCCGACGTCGCGGAGCAGCTCGCGACGTTCACGCGCAACTACTTTGACGCCCTCGTCCACAAGGGCTTCACCCGCGACGAGGCGCTGCGCATCGTTGCCGGCACGGCGGCGATGGAGGCGCTGGGATCCCGCTGACTTTCGGCGCGGCCGGCGACGCCCACAGGAGGAGCATCGATGGCTTCGGCGCGTGAAGCGCTCGCCCGGCTGCGAGACGGCAATTTCAGGTTCGTTTCCAACGTGCGCGGCTCCGATGCCGTCCTGAGCCACACGCGCCGAGCCGACCTGGCTGCCGGGCAGCAGCCGTTCGCGATCGTCCTCGGCTGCTCTGATTCGCGGGTCCCGGCAGAGATCGTGTTCGATCAAGGCCTGGGCGACCTGTTCGTCATTCGCGTCGCCGGTAACATCGTGGCGCCCTCTCAGGTCGGCAGCGTCGAATTCGCCGCCGCGCGCTTCGGCACGCGGCTGGTCGTGGTCCTAGGCCACTCCCAGTGCGGCGTCATTCTGGCCACCCTCGAGGAGCTGCGAAGGCCGACGGAGAACCAGTCCCGCAACCTGCAGTCGATCGTGGACCGCGTACGGCCGTCGGTCGAGGGTCTGCTCACGACCGACCTCAGCCACGATTCGGACGCTCTGGTGAAGCAGGCGGTGCGAGCTAACATTCGCGCCTCCGCCAACCAGCTCCGGCATGGCTCGCAGGTGCTCGAGCAGCTGATCCAGGAGGATGGCCTGCTCGTGGTTGGGGCCGAGTATTCTCTGGAGACCGGCGTCGTCGAGTTCTTCGACGGGGCATGGTGATCTTCGGCATCGCGCGGATCCAGCGGTAGCGGCCCCATGCGCTCAGGGACGACCGTCCGCCTGCTCGGCCTTCTCGCAGGGCTTGCACCAGCCCGGGCCCCGGCTCAGAGCCCCGCCCATCGGGACCAACCGGTGCTCTATGCCGCCCTGATGGATCAGGCCAAGGCGTTTCTCGAGCGGTCCGGCGAGACGTTCTACGCCGTGGGCGCCTACGTGGACACAGCCGGGAAGCAGTGGGGCTTCACGCCGGAGAAGTGGCCCGCCCTCACCGCACCACCCCAGGAGTGGGAAGACAGTCTCGCCGTGGGAACGCGACACCTCTACCCCCGCGCCCGAGCGGTCGCCTGGCTCGTGGACATCATTCCGCGCGACGATACTCTGGCTTCGGACACCCTCGGCGCACGTTTCCACTACGAGAGCGCCGACGGCGCCTGCGCGTCGGTCCGGCGCTCGTACAAGTGGGAGGACAGCGGGACGATCACGTGGGGGGCCGAAGCGGCGCTCCCCTGCACTCGGCGGACCGACCTTCGGCCCGCGGCTCCTCCCGGGGCACCGCCTCGCTGAGACAGGCTCCAGGCCCAGGCTGCACGGCTCGCGTCAGTCTTGCCTCCGCGTGCTCCGGCCGGCAGCTTTGCGGGGTCGCCGGGCGGACGCCCGGGCTCGCCTTAGCCCACCACTCCCACCGCTCGGAGGTTCCATGCGGTCCCTCGCCACTCTTCCGTACTTCCTGCTCCTGGGCGCCTCCGTGGTCCAGGCTCAGGCGGGCCCCGCGGCCAAACCGGCTGCACTCCACTGGGGTCCCGCACCCGCTGTCTTCCCGAAGGGCGCCAAGATGGCGGTGGTGAGCGGTGATCCCGGAAAGGCCGCGCCGTTCAGCATCGAGCTGTCCATGCCTTCCGGCTACAAGATCCCGCCACACTTTCATCCCACCGATGAGAGCGTCGAGGTAAAGCAGGGCACGTTTCTGGTCGGCATGGGCGACAAGTTCGACGCCGCGCAGACGAAGCCCATGAAAGTTGGCGACAAGGGGTTGGTGCCGGCCAACGCGCACCACTTCGCCGCCGCGAAGGGCGCAACCATCGTCGCCGTGAGCGCGATGGGCCCCTTTGCGATGACCTATGTGAATCCGGCTGACGATCCTCAGCAGCAAGCGCCGAAGCCGTAGCGCTACGCGAGCACGGGACTCCTGAACGCGCAGCCGCCTCCGGCGAGCTATCTTGCCACGGCTGCGTCGCTACCCCCTGGGGCGCCGCTTGGCTCCTCCACATCACCAGCCCTCACTGCGGAGCGTCTCTTTTGCCGAAGCGTAACTACGGATTCGAGAAGCGTCAGAAGGAACTGACGAAGCAGCGCAAGAAGGAAGAGAAAGCCCAGCGCAAGCTGGACCGGGCCAAAGCCTCCGCCGAGGCAGAGCTGCCCGAACAGCCCACTTCCGAGGGCGGCCCGCCGGTCGAGTAGCGTTCATCGGCTCGATGGATACCACGAGCGGGACTGAGGCCGAGCGGTTTCGCGAGAAGGTAGAAGCGGTCTACCGCTCCGAGTCGCGCCGCGTCCTCGCCACCCTGATCCGCCTGCTTGGCGATATCGACCTCGCCGAAGAGGCGCTCCAGGATGCCTTCACCTCGGCGCTGGAGCAGTGGCCGCGGGACAGCGTCCCCGCCAATCCCCGGGCGTGGCTCGTGTCGGCCGGTCGCTTCAAGGCCATCGACACCCTGCGCCGCCGCACCCGGTTCGACGCCGCGGCGACGACGCTCGCCGACCAGCTCGACGCCGACACCCGGGCCACCGCCAGATGGGAGTACGAGGACGTCCCCGACGACGACCTTCGGCTGATTTTCACCTGCTGCCATCCCGCCCTTCCACCGGAGGCCCGGGTCGCGCTGACGCTCCGGGAGGTGTGCGGGCTCACGACCGAGGAGATCGCGCGCGCTTTCCTTACCGCTCCCGCTACGGTCGCGCAGCGGATCGTGCGGGCCAAGTCAAAGATCCGCAACGCGGGCATCCCTTACCAGGTGCCGTCGCGGACCGACCTGCCGGAACGGTTGGACACGGTCCTCCAGGTGATCTACCTGGTGTTCAACGAGGGCTACTCGGCATCGGCGGGCGCGTCGCTCACGCGGGCCGATCTCTCGGGTGAGGCCATCCGCCTGGGGCGGCTGCTCGTCGAGCTGCTGCCCGAGCCCGAGGCGGCCGGGCTCCTGGCGCTGATGCTGCTGCACGAATCGCGGCGCGCGGCGCGTGCGTCGCCGACGGGCGACCTGATCCTCCTGGACGACCAGGACCGCTCCCTCTGGAACCGGGATCAGATCGCGGAGGGATCCGCGCTGGTGGAAGACGCCCTGTCGTCGGGCCGGCTCGGCCCGTACGCCGCCCAGGCGGCCATTGCCGCGGTGCACGCTCAGGCACCCAACCCGGCCGCGACGGACTGGGCCCGCATCGTCGGGCTGTACGATGTACTGGCGCTCACGAGTCCTTCGCCCGTAGTCGAATTGAATCGCGCCGTGGCGGTCGCGATGCGCGACGGTCCGGCGGCTGGCCTCGCCCTCATCGACGCCATCCTCGACCGCGGCGATCTGGCTGACTACTACCTGGCGCACTCGGCGCGGGCGGAGCTGTGCCGGCGACTGGGAAGGACGGCGGACGCCCGGGTCTCCTACCAACGGGCGCTCTCTCTCACGCGCCAGGAGCCGGAGCGGCGGTTTCTCGAGCGCCGGTTGCGCGACCTGTCGGCCTGACGCCGCCGACGGGGCCTTCCGGGCCCCGCAGGACCGTTGTCGATTTGAAGCGCCGCCGAACGACTACCTCTCATAACAGCCGTTCGGGAGCCCGGCATCGAGTCGGGAAGAAGGGCCGGAACTAGAGGAAGGAGATGGGGATGAGCCGAGTACGGTTGCTGGTTGGCACCCGCAAGGGGGCGTTCGTCCTGACGGCGGACGCGAAGCGCAAGCGGTGGGACATCAGTGGCCCCCACTTCGCGGGGTGGGAGATCTACCACCTCCAGGGCTCGCCCGCGGACCCCGACCGGTTGTACGCGTCGCAGACCAGCGGCTGGTTCGGCCAGCTGATCCAGCGCTCCAACGACGGGGGCAAGACCTGGGAGCCGGTCGGCAATAAGTTCGCGTACGACGGGGTCCCCGGCACCCACCAGTGGTACGACGGCACCCAGCACCCCTGGGAGTTCAAGCGCGTCTGGCATCTCGAGCCATCGCTCACGGATCCCGATACCGTCTATGCGGGGGTGGAGGACGCAGCGCTCTTTCGCTCGGTGGACGGGGGGCAGACGTGGGAGGAGCTTCCCGGGCTGCGGGCCGCGAAGGGACACCTCTGGCAGCCAGGCGCTGGCGGGATGGGTTTGCACACGATCGTGCTGGACCCGCGCGACCCGAAGCGGATCTTCGTCGCCATCTCGGCCGCGGGCGTGTTCCGAACTGACGACGCCGGCAAGACGTGGCGGCCGGCGAACCGGGGCCTCAAGTCCCCGCACGAGCTGCCCGACCCGACCGCGGAGGTCGGTCACTGCGTCCACCGCATCGCGATGCACCCGTCGCGCCCGGGCGTGCTGTTCATGCAGAAGCACTGGGATGTCATGCGCAGCGACAACGCCGGCGAGTCGTGGCGCGAGGTGAGCGGGAACCTCCCGACCGACTTCGGCTTCCCGATCGCGGTGCACGCGCACGAGCCGGACACCATCTACGTCGTCCCGATCAAGAGCGACTCGGAGCACTACCCGCCCGAGGGCAAGCTGCGCGTGTACCGCAGCCGGTCGGGCGGTGACGAGTGGGAGCCGCTCACCCACGGGCTGCCGCAACGCGACTGCTACGTGAACGTGCTGCGCGACGCGATGGCCGTGGATTCGCTCGACTCCTGCGGCCTCTACTTCGGTACCACCGGCGGGCAGGTGTACGCGACGGCCGACGCCGGTGACACCTGGGCCCCCATCGTCCGCGACTTTCCGGCCGTCCTTTCCGTCGAGGTCCAGACGCTGTCATGATCCGCGTGGTGCTGCCCGAGCATCTGCGGAGGCTGGCGCACCTCGAGGGCGAGGTGCAGCTCCAGGTCGAGGGTCCGGTGACGCAGCGCACGGTCCTCGACGCCATGGAAGCCGCATTTCCGGTGCTGCGCGGGACGATCCGCGACCATGGCACCCTCAGGCGCAGGCCGTTCGTGAGGTTCTTCGCCTGCGGGCAGGATCTGTCCCATGAGCCGCCGGATGCGCCGTTGCCCGGCGCGGTGGAGACGGGGGCCGAGCCCTTCCTCGTCGTGGGGGCCATGGCCGGCGGCTAGCCGGACTGGAATGGAGGCACACGCGTGCGATACATGCTGCTGATCTACCTGGACGAGCAGGTCCTGGACGAGGCCGAGCGGGAGCAATGCTACCAGGAGTCCACGCAGCTCGCGCACCAGCTGGAGCAGGCCGGCCGATATCTCGCCGCCGCTCCGCTGCATCTTACAGCGACGGCGACGAGCGTCCGGGTCCGGGGCGGCAAGCGACTCGTGACCGACGGTCCGTTTGCGGAGACGCACGAGCAGCTGGGTGGCTATTTCCTCATTGAGGCCGGGGACCTGGATGAGGCGATCGCTATCGCGGCGCAGATCCCCATCGCACGCCGGGGGACCATCGAGGTCCGCCCCGTCATAGACATCCCGGGGATGCCCCCGGAGAAGTGAAGGTTCGCCCGCCTGTCGATTTCACCGCCCCTCATTCGACAATTGTGTAGAGCCAAGGCCAGCCGCGGGGATCACCCGGCGGCCGGCTCCGAACCCGATGCCTGAAGGAGACGATCCCATGCGATTCGTGGCCATGGTGAAGGCCGACAAGGACACCGAGGCAGGCGTCCTCCCGAGCGAGGAGCTGCTGACCGAGATGGGGAAGTTCAACGAAGAGCTGATGAGGGCCGGCATGCTGCTCGGCGCCGAGGGGCTCCAGCCGAGCTCGAAGGGCGCGCGCGTCAAGTTCTCCGGCACGAAGCGGACCGTCATCGACGGGCCCTTCGCGGAAACCAAGGAGCTGATCGCGGGCTTCTGGCTGCTTCAGGCCAAGTCCAAGGAAGAGGTGATCGAGTTGATCAAGCGCTGCCCCAATCCGCTGGCCGGGGATTCCGAGATCGAGATCCGCCAGGTGTTCGAGGCGGAGGATCTCGGGGAGGGGTTCACGCCCGAGCTCCGGGAGGCGGAGGAGCGGATGCGCGCGCAGGTGGCCGCCAAACGGGGGAAATGACCATGCGCTTCCTGACGCTGTACAAGCCGGGCGCAGATGGGGGCCCGCCGCCCAACGAGCGGGAGATGGCCGACATGGGCCGGCTGATCGAGGAGATGACCAAGGCCGGCATCCTGATCGACGCCGAGACGAAGGAGCTGGTCGGCGGCTACGCGATCCTCGAGGCGAAGTCGAAAGCAGAAGCGATCGAGCTGACGAAGCGCTTCCTCTCGGTGGTGCGCGGGGGCGAGAGCGAGGTCCGCGAGATGTGGAGCATGCCCGCATCTTGACCGACCCTGGCGCGGCGGTGGAGTCCGGATACTTTCACCGTCGAAGGCTCAGCTCAACCGTGACCGGGAGGCAACGTGTCCCGCTGGGTCGTTTCGAGAAGCATCGCCGCGCGCGTGCCATCAAGGCGCTCGAGGGACACATGGACTCGGTGACGGCGTATTGCGAGCGCGGGGCCGCCGCCTGACCGCCGCCGCGTCCGCTCGCGATGGTCCGGTAGCGGTCGTGACTGCGGCCAGCCGCGGAATGGGTGCCGCCTGCGCCCGCGAGCTGGGCCGCCGCGGCTTCCGTCTCATCCTGATGGCGCGGTCGGCCGACGTTGAAGCGCTCGCAGCGGAGCTCGGCGGCATGCCCGTCCGCGGATCGGTCGCCGTAGCCGACGATCTGGCCCGCGTGATCGAGACGGCGCGGTCGCGGTTCGGACGGTTGGACGCGGTGATCAACAACACGGGGCACGCCCCCAAGGGCGATCTCCTGAGCCTCACCGACGCGGAGTGGCAGGAGGGGATCGATCTTCTGCTCCTGAGCGTGGTCCGCATGGCGCGGCTCGCCACGCCATTGATGCTGGCCGGGGGCGGTGGCGCATTCGTCAACATCTCCAGCTTCGCGGCCGTGGAGCCGGGACTCCGCCACCCGGTCTCGGCGACGCTCCGGTCGGCCCTCGGCAATTTCGCGAAGCTGTACAGCCAGCAGTATGCCGGCCGCGGACTCAGGATGAACAATCTTCTGCCCGGATGGATCGACACGTACCCGGTGGATGCGGAAGCCATGGCCAGAATTCCGGCGGGCCGCCCGGGGACGGCGGATGAGGTGGCCCGCGCCGCCGCCTTCCTCGTGTCGAGCGACGCGAGCTACGTCACTGGGGCGAGCCTGCTCGTGGACGGCGGGCTCGTCCGGGCGGTCTGATTGCCGACCGCCGGCGCCCTGGCCGCGGCAGTGCTGCTGCTCGCGGGGTGCGGCGATACGCCCACCGGTGTCAGCGCTATTCCAGGCCGCACGTTTTCGGTCGTCCTCGGGCAGGGACTCGACCTCCGGCTCCAGAACATCGGCCCCGGCGAGTACCGGGCGCCACCGACGATCTCCTCCGGCGCGGTTCGGTTCCGCAGCGTCGAGCTGGTCACTCCGGCGGTCCCCGCCGGCGAAACCCAGTTGTTTCACTTCCTGGCTGTCGCGCCGGGGCGCGCGATCATCACCTTCGAGCACACTATCCAGACGTCCCCGGTGATCGACACGGTGGATGTGCGCTGAGCCGGTGCGGCTGCCGGGCCACGGCTGGCGGATGTAAGATCTGGCATGCGCGTGATCGCATTATCCACCCTTCTCGTGCTCGCGGCCGCGTGCGGTCGCGGCGATAGCCGCTTCGCGGGGCTTCAGTCCCGAGGCGGGCAAGCGATGGGCGTGGACCAGTACACGTCCACCCACATCTTCGAGCCGCTCGCCGATGGCGGTCGCATCGAATTACAGCGGGATCAGGCCGACAGTGCGGGCACCGAACAGATCCGGCAGCACATGCGTCACATCGCCGCGGCCTTCGGCGCGGGCGACTTCTCGCTCCCCGGCTTCGTGCATGCCCAGGACGTCCCGGGCACCGCGGTGATGGCCGCCAAGCGCGACGTGATCACGTACCGCGTCGAGGTGTTGCCTCGGGGGGCCGCGGTTCGCCTCTCAAGCGCGGACACGGCGGCCGTCCGCGCGATCCACGAGTTCCTGGCTTTTCAGCGGCGGGATCACCACGCGGGTGCCGGCCACGGCGCCTGACCGTCCGCGGGAGCCGCTATGACCCGACGGTTTCGCCGGTATCTTCTCGCCCTGAGCGCAACGGCCGCCTGCGGGGCCTTCACCGACGCGGCGACCCGCGTGGCCTATGATCTCGAGGGAGGCGCCAAGCGGCTACGGGCCTCCACCGAGCGCACGCTCACCGTCGAGCACGTCCCCGAGGCGACTCCGGAGGGCTGCCCCGGCGACTACACCCTTCAGCTGAGTCAGGAGTCGGCCTTGCTGGTGTGGTGCCAGGATTCCATTGGAGGCCCGAGCTCCGGCAGCCACACCACGACGTACCATCTCAACTACGTGGGCGTGCCGCAGACGCTTCTCATCCACAAGCATGCGGGCGAGCATGCGTGGATCGAGCTGACGAAAGACGGCGACGCCATTGTGGTCTCGGGTCTCAGGTGACGCAGCGAGAGTGACTTGATGCATACGATCAAGGTCATCGCGGGCGGTTTCGTTCTTCTCGGCCTGTGCCTGCTCATCGGGCCCTGGCTGGGCGACCCCGATCCGGTCGCGGGAATGGCCAGGGCGGCCAGGATCTTCATCCCGCTGTGGCTCGTCGGGGCCGGGATCAACATGTGGATCGGCGTCTCCAAGGCCGGCTACTCGGTCGCCGAAGAGGCCCCGACCTTCGCCGTCGTTTTCGCGGTGCCGGCGGCGGTGGCGCTCCTGATCCTCTGGAGGCTGTCGAAATGACCAGCGCACGTGCGCCGGCGGTGGATCCCGGGCATCGCGCAGCCAGGTATTCACAATGAGCGACGAGCAACAGGTCACCGGGATCGGCGGTGTGTTCTTCAAGGCCCGGGATCCCGGCGCGCTGGCCGCCTGGTATCGCGCGCACCTCGGCGTGCCCGCGCCGGACGGGGAGACCCATGCGCTCTTCACCGCGCGGGGCCCGGACGCCACGGGAGCGCCCGCACAAACCGTGTGGTCGGCATTCCCCACGGAGACGGGCTATTTCGGCCCGGGAACGGCCGGCTTCATGATCAACTACCGGGTCGCCGATCTCGACGCGATGCTGGCGCAGCTCGAGGCGGCCGGCACGCCGGTGGACGACCGGATCGAGGAGTCCGAGTTCGGGCGCTTCGGCTGGGCGACCGATCCGGAGGGCAATCGCTTCGAGCTGTGGCAGCCGCCCCCGGGCGGCATCTAGAGCGGCCCGCGATGCCGACGAAGCGATGACGGGAACGAGCTTCGAGCCGCCCGAGGCACGACGCGGCCGGACCCGCCGAGTGGCGGGCCTCGCGATCCGAACCACGAACGCCGAGGAAGGCGAGCGTGATAAGGCGCGGATCCCGGGCCTCTGGGGCCGCGTCGTTGGCGAGGACTGGTTCGGGCGGCTGGGGCGCTTGGGGGCGGAGGGTCCGCTGCTCGCCGTGTACTCCGATTACGAGAGCGACGTGTCCGGGGGGTACCGGCTGCTCGTGGGGCGCGGGGTCGCCACGCCGGGAACGCACGCGTCGCCCATCGAGATCGCGGAGGTCCCCGGGGGCGACTATCTCGTCTTTCGCTGTCGCGGACCGCTGCCCGGCGTGGTAGTGGAGGGCTGGGGCCGGGTGTGGGAGTTCTTCGCCCGGCCGGGCGCACCCAAGCGTGCCTACACCGCCGACATCGAGGTCTACGACGCCGACGGTGGAGGACTGGAGATCTGGGTTGCGGTCCAGAGATCGGGCTCAAGACCCACCGCAGCCGGCGCGCCGTGACGGTCCACATCGCCCTGCTCCGGGCCATCAACGTCGGCGGGAGCAAGCGGGTCGCCATGCCTGACCTGCGCGACTTCCTGACGGAACTGGGATTCCGCGACGCGCGCTCGCTGCTTCAGAGCGGCAATCTCGTGTTTCGCAGCGACACGCGCAGTGGAGCAACACTGGAGCGCGTGCTCGAGACCGAGGCCGCGAAGCGGCTCGGCCTCGAGACGGACTTCTTCGTCCGGAGCGCCGCGGAGTGGCAGGAGATCGTGGAGAACAACCCGTTCCCGGACGAAGCCAAGCGCGACCCGGGACATCTGCTGGTGATGTGCCTGAAGGACGCGCCAGCAGCCCCCGACGTGAACGCGCTCCAGGACGCCATCCGGGGGCGGGAGATCGTTCGCGCTAAGGGGCGAGCGGCCTATCTCGTCTACCCTGACGGGATCGGCCGCTCGCGCCTCACGTCCGCACTGATCGAGAAGAAGCTCGGCACCAGTGGCACCTGCCGGAACTGGAACACGGTCCTCAAGCTGGCCGCCCTGACGCAGGCCTGAACGTTCCTACCGCTCGACTGCCGCCGCCAGCTTCTCCAGACTGCCCGTCCAGCCGTGCTCGTGGCGCCCCATGTCCTCCGCGTTCGCGAACCGCTCGTGGATCAGGGTCAGCTCGGTGCCGTCGGCCTTGTCCTCGACCAGGACCGTGACCCGCGTCTCGTAGCGGTTGGGGCCTTCCCACCCCCAGGTGAAGACGAGCTTCCGGTTGGGAACGACCTCGAGATACTCGCCGAACGTGACGTACTTCGTGCCGGCATTCTCCATCTCGATGCGATAGCCGCCTCCGACCCTCGCGTCCGCCTCAACCCTGGTGACAGTGACGGGGCCGGGGCCCATCCACTGCTTGACGATTTCCGGCCGGGTCCAAGCCTCGAAGACCTTCTCGCGCTGGGCCTTGATAAGTCGGGTCATGCGCAATGACGTCTGTGCCTGAGCGGATGTCATGATGTCTCCTGTTCAAGAAGCTGCTTGAGCGAGTCGAGCCGCGGATGCCAGAACTGCTCGTAGTGCCGGAGCCACTGTTCGGCTGACTGGAGCGCCTCCGGGTTGAGGCGCAGGTAGTGGAAGCTCCCGTCCCTGCGGCGCCGGATGAGCCGGGCCCGCTCGAGCACCTTGAGATGCTTCGACACCGCGACCAGCGACATGCGGAACGGTTTGGCGACCTGGGTCACCGTGCGCTCCCGTCCCGCGAGCTCCTTGAGGATGACCCGCCGGGTGGGATCGGCCAACGCGCGGAACACCAGGTCGAGATCGTGCGCCGATGACTTAACCATATGGTTAAATGTAGTACGCGTTCGGCCGGGCGTCAACCGATGCCGGGCGCGGGCCGGCAGCACCGGCGGCAGGCTGGCCGTAATGTCGTATGGCGGCGCTGCTCCCGACTGCCTCTTCCCGGAGATGAGCTCGTGGTCGTCCGTCGCGTCGTATTCGGCCGCATCCTGGCGTTGGAGGCCGTGGCCTTCCTCCTCGTCGCCACCGTCCTCTGGCTGGACGAGCTCATCGACCTGCCGCACCTCCTCTTCGGCGCACCTCACTCCGTGCCCAGGCTGGCCGAGTGTGCGTTCGAGTCCCTGCTGACCATCCTGCTTGGCGCCGCGGTCGTCGCGGTTACCCGGAGTGCGTTCCGGCGGATTCTGTATCTTGAGTCGTTGGTCGTGATGTGCGCCTGGTGCCGCCGAGTCCGCGAGGGAGATCAGTGGTTGAGCATGGAGCAGTTTCTCGCACGCCAGCACCACGCCCGGACCACGCACGGGATCTGTGATGCCTGCGCCGCCGCCGTCGTGGCGCCGGACTCCTAGGTGCGTCGACCACCTCGTCTACGCGGCGCCGGCCCTGGACGCCGCGGTCAGCGACCTGGAGCGGCGGCTCGGGGTCCGCGCCACACCCGGAGGCCAGCACCCGGGAGAAGGAACCCGCAACGCGCTCATCCCGCTGGGGTCGGCCGTCTACCTCGAGATCGTGGCCCCCGACCCGAGTCAGCCCTCTCCGCCCAGGCCCCGGTGGTTCGGCATCGACACGCTTGCCGCGCCTCGCCTCGCCACCTGGGCCGCAAAGGGCACTAGGCTGGACGAGTTGGTCGTCACGGCCGAGCGGGTGGGCCTGTCGCTCGGCCCCGTCCGCGCGGGGAGCCGGCATCGACCTGACGGAACCATTCTGACCTGGCAGCTCACCGACCCCCTCACGGTCGTCGGGGACGGCGTCGTGCCGTTCTTTATCGACTGGGGCACCAGCCCGCACCCGGCCGGCGCGGGCCCCCGGGAAATCGCGCTCGTCGGACTCCGGGCGGAGCACCCCGACGGTGACCGAATTGGGGCGCAGTTGTTACAGCTTGGCGTGGATCTGGAGGTTAGCGTGGGGCCCGACCCGGCGCTGATCGCGACGCTGGAAACACCGCGAGGGCGGCTTGAGCTGCGCTAACCCTGGAGAGAATCGCCATGCGAGCGGGAGTCATCGCCGGCTGTCTGATTGCCTCTATCCAGACAATCGGGCTGGGACAGCAGGAGACCTAGGCGCGGCTACGTCGCGTGCTCCGACAAGGCCAACACGGAAAAGGCGCTCGGGCTCAGCAACGACCACAACGCGCGCGGCGCCGATGCGTTCGTCGCCGACCGAGCCAACCACTGCGAATTTCTCAAGAGCGGGGTAACGGTCTACCTGGTGAGCACAGCCGACAACCTGGTGGAGATTCGGCCGGATGGAGCGAAGGCAACAGTGTGGACCGTCCGCGAGGCGGTCTCCCGGCAGACTTCACACGGACGCTAGCAGTACCCGGGCACCTCGGCCCGGTCCGTCCGCACCACCGCCGCACGGTTCACCAGAATCCGGATGGTGCCGCCCGCGGGCGGGAGTGGCCCAATAGCCGTCGGCGAGCCTAAGATTCGGCCGATGGCGAACTTCAACCTCTCAACGCGGAGAGCCTCATGTCATCGCTTTCGTCCCGTCGGTCGGTCGTCGCGTTTCTCACCGCGCTTCCGTTCAGTCTGGCATTAACCCCTCGTCGAGCCGCCGCGGCATCTGCCTTGGCGGGCGCCGTACCCCAGCCCCACATGCGGGCGGCCCTTACGTCACTGCGTGCGGCCCGGGCCCATCTGGATAAGGCCGAGCCGGACAAGGGTGGGCACCGGGTCAAGGCGATAGCTCTTGTGGACGACGCGATCAAGGAGACCGAGGCCGGCATCGAGTTCGACAACCGGCACTAGCTCCGGCTGGACCCATGAACTCGATCCTCGTCCGCTGGCTCTTCGCGGCGGTGCACCTCCTCGGCTTGGGCGTGGGCCTCGGCGCTGTGTGGGGGATCGCCGCGGTGCTCTGGATCGGGACGGGCCTGGTCCGCGCTTTCGGCGGGCTGGAGAAGGGAAGCGCTTACTACCTCCACAACCACCTGTTCTGGACCAAGATGGGCCTGCTCGGGCTGATCCTCGTGCTACGAGCGGAGCCCAATGATCTCCCTCATTTCGCTGGCGGGTCGCCCTGGCGCGCGGCGCGACGCCCGATACCCGGGCAGCCGCCCGGTTCGCCCAGGTCAGCTTTCTCCAGGCGGTCCTCGTGATCCTCATGGTCCTGGCGGCCACCGCGATGGCCCGCGGCTATGGAATGCCGCCGCCTTCCCCCTAGCGGGACGCACCCGGCCCGGCTATCACTCTCCACCCACCGTCTCAGGAGCTGTCCGTGTCCGTGGGCGCCAGCTTTCTGGAGCAGGTGAACCAGGCGTTCGACCGTGCCGCCGGATTCACCCATCACGATGCCACCCTCTTGGCCAACATCAAGGCCTGCAAGAACCTCTTTTACACCAGCTTCCCCGTAAAGCGCGACGACGGCCGCATCGAGGTGATGCACGCCTGGCGGGCGGAGCACAGCCATCACAAGCTGCCCTGCAAAGGGGGCATCCGGTACGCCCTCGACGTGGACGCGGACGAGGTGCAAGCGCTCGCCGCGCTGATGACCTACAAGTGCGCGCTGGTGGATGTGCCGTTCGGCGGTGCCAAGGGCGCCATCCGGCTCAATCCGAAGAGCTACACGCCGGATGAGCTGGAGCGGATCACCCGGCGCTACGTCTTCGAGCTGGTGCGCAAGAACTTCATCGGGCCCGGGCTCGACGTTCCGGCCCCGGACGTCGGGACCGGTCCGCGGGAGATGGCGTGGGTGGCCGACACCTACACTCAGCTCCGACCGGGGGAGCTGGACGCGCTCGGCTGCGTCACGGCCAAGCCGGTGAGTCAAGGCGGCATCCGCGGCCGGACCGAGGCGACCGGACGCGGCGTCTTCTTCGGGACCCGCGAGGTCGTGAGCGTCGCAGAGGACATGAAGCCGCTCGGGCTCTCGCCCGGGCTCGACGGCAAGCGCGTGGTCGTCCAAGGCCTCGGCAACGTCGGATACTTCGCGGCCAAGTTCTTCCAGGAGGGCGGGGCGGTGCTGGTCGGGCTGGCCGAAGCCGAGGGCGCGATCGCGAATCCCAAGGGCCTCGACCTCGAGAAGGTGATGGCCCACCGCCAGGAGCGCCGCAGCCTCCGCGACTTCCCCGGCGCCACGACACTGGCGCGGCGGGAGGACGCCCTCGAGCTGGAGTGCGACATCCTCATCCCCGCGGCGCTGGAGCGCCAGGTCACCGCGGAGAACGCGCCGCGCATCAAGGCGAAGATCGTGGTCGAGGCCGCGAACGGCCCCACGACGCCGGAAGCGGACGACATTCTGGCGCGCCGCAACGTGATGATCGTCCCGGACACGTTCATCAACGCCGGCGGCGTCACCGTCTCCTACTTCGAGTGGGTGAAGAACCTGGGCCACGTCCGGTTCGGCCGGATGCAGAAGCGGTTCGAGCAGGGCGCCTATGGCCGGCTGCTCCATGCCGTCGAGGGGGTTACGGGCCGGCAGTTCACCAACGAGGAGATCGAGCGGATCACCCACGGCGCGAGCGAGGAGGATCTGGTGAACTCCGGGCTGGAGGAGACCATGATCAGCGCCTACCATCCGATCCGGAGCGTGTGGAAGCGGCAGCAGGGCAAGGTGGACCTGCGCACAGCCGCGATGATCCTCGCCATCGACAAGGTGGCGCTCAGCTACGAGCAGCTCGGGATCTTCCCCTGAGGCGCGCGACGCGCCCGCGCCGAGCCGATGTTGATTTTGGAGACGCACGCCCACATCCGGGCGCCGGGTGCCCGGTGCTTCGACCTCGCCCGGAGCGTCGACCTGCACGTGCGCACCGCGGCGGAGACGGGCGAGACCGCCGTCGCCGGCGTCACGAGCGGGTTGATCGGCCCGGGCCAGGAGGTCACCTGGCGCGGCCGGCACTTCGGGGTCTGGCAGGAGCTGACGAGCCGCATCACGGCCTACACCTGGCCGGAGCACTTCCGGGACGAGATGGTGCGGGGCGCTTTCCGGTACTTCGTTCACGACCACACGTTCACGCCTGAACTCGGCGGCACGCTCATGACCGACACCTGCCGCTTCGCCGCACCGTGTGGCCCGATCGGTTGGCTCGTCGAGCGCCTGGTGCTGGGCCGGTACCTGCGGCGTTTCCTGGTCGAACGGGGGGAGATCATCAAGCGGGTCGCCGAATCCGACGAGTGGCGCTCCTACCTGCCTGCCGCCTGATGGATCACGCAGTTGAGAGCGTTCTCGCCGGCTTGGTGCTTCTCGCCGCGGCCGGGGCCGACCCGGCCGGTGCGCAGCACCCATCGCCATCCACCGAAGCACCGACCCAGGCCGAGCTCGACCGCGCCGCCGGCGCCTCCGACTGGCTCACGCCGGAGCATGACTACGCCGGAACCAAGTACAGTCCGCTTGGCCAGCTCACGCGAGCCACGGTAACCCGATTGCAGGCGGTGTGCGTGTACCAGGTAAGTAGTCTGGAGAACTTCCAGGCCATGCCGATCGTCCACCGCGGCGTCATGTACGTTACCACCGCTCGCCTCACGCTGGCGCTCGACGCCCGTACCTGCCGCTTGCGGTGGAAGCATGAATGGCCCGGGACGGGAACGGAAACCTGGCCGCGGAGCCGGGGCGTGGCGATCAAGGACGGCCGCATCGTTCGGGGCACGACCGATGGCTACTTGATCGCGCTCGATGCGGCGACCGGCCGGACCCTCTGGACCCGCCGGGTGGCCGACCCCCAGGCCGGGGAGACGTTCGCCATGCCGCCGCTGATCTACGAGGATCTCGTGCTGATCGGCCCGGGCATAGGCGAGCACGGCATCGCGGGCTGGGTCGGCGCATTCCGGCTCACCGACGGCCAGGCGGTCTGGCGCTTCGAGACGACCCGGGATCGGGCGACCTGGCGCGCGAACGATTCCGTGGTCGGCGGCGGAGCCGCCGTGTGGACTCCGCTTGCGCTCGACCAGGCCACCGGCACCCTCTACGTCGCGACCGGGAACCCGATCCCTGACTTCGCCGGCCACGCGCGCGAGGGTGAGAACCTCTACTCCAATTCGCTCATCGCGCTCGATGTGCGCCGCGGGACGCTGCGCTGGTACCGGCAGATCGTGGCTCACGACACTCACGACTGGGACCTTACCCATGCGGGTCCGCTGTTCAGCAGCATCATCGGCGGCAAACCGCGGGATCTGATCGCCACCGCGGGGAAGGACGGGATGTTGCGCACGGTGGATCGGAAGACGCACGAGGTGCTCTACGAAACCGCCGTCACGACGCGCGAGGCCGTAGAAGTCCCCGTCACCACGACGGCAACACGCGTCTGTCCCGGCTTCTGGGGAGGCGTGCAGTGGAACGGCCCCGCATACAGCCCACGGCTTCAGACACTGTTCGTCAACGCGGTGGACTGGTGCGCGACATACAAGCTCGATCAGGGGATCGGTCGCGCAGCCCGTCGGAATAACCTGGGCGGCACGGCCGGGCAGGAGCCGGGCGAGAAGGCGGCGGGATGGCTAACGGCGGTGGACGCCGGCACAGGCCGCATCCGGTGGCGTTACCGGTCGCCGGCCCCGCTGATCGCCGGGATCGTCGCGACAGCCGGCGACCTGGTGTTCACCGGCGAGCTTACAGGCGATCTGCTCGCGCTGGACGCGCGGACCGGCGAGGTGCTGTACCGCTTCAACACTGGCGGCCCGATCGGGGGTGGCGTCGTCTCGTACTCGGTTGACGGGACCCAGTACGTCGCGGTCATGTCGGGGCGGCCGTCCCGCTTCTCGATCGGAAGAGACCCGGGAGCGCCGACCGTTCTCGTCTTCGGGCTTCCGACGGCCCCGGCGCGTGCATCCCGGTAGGGGCGTTGGCGCTCGCTCGATTGTCGTTCTAGCTTGATGCGGCCCGGACGGTTGAGGCTCGCGGACCGGCTTGGACTCGGATGATCGCAACGGGTGAACCTGGGGCCGCAATGACTGACTCGGGACGAGCAGCGTCCGACAGTTGGCGTTGGTGGCACATGCTGGCCGTGGACCTGCGATCGCTCGCCCTCTTCCGCGTCGCGCTCGGCACGTGCCTGGTCGTCGAGCTGGCCGGCCACATTCCCGAAATCGACGACTTCTACACCGATGCCGGGATCCTGCCCCGCGATGCACTGATCAGCCAGTTCGGCCAGCCGTGGGCCGTGAGCCTCCATCTGGTGAGCGGACAATATGTCGTCCAGCTCGCTCTCCTCCTGATCGCAATCGTCCTCGCGCTCGGCCTGGTGGCCGGCTACCGGACGCGCGTCTGCGCCGCCGGCTCCTGGCTTCTCCTCTGCTCGATACAGGTGCGCAACCCGGTCATTCTTCACGGCGGCGACGACATACTGCGACTGCTTCTGTTCTGGTGCATGTTCGTGCCGCTCAATGCGCGATTCTCGCTCGACCGGGCGCTGAACCCCGCCGCGCCACCAGGCGAGCCGACTCACTTCTCCGCGGGCAGCCTTGGTCTGGTGCTCCAGATCTGCTCCGTCTACTGGTTCGCGGCGATCGCCAAGTGGCATCCGGTCTGGAACGTCGAAGGCTCGGCGATCTACTACGCCTTGAGCCTCGGCCAGTTCGCGACACCGTTCGGGACGTTTCTGCTCCAGTTCCCTCGCCTCCTTCGGCTGATGACCTTCGGTACCGTGGCGCTGGAGCTGGTCGGACCCATGCTGGCCTTCTGTCCGTTCCTCGGCGGCGCGGTGCGCCTGGTCATCGTGCTGATCTTCATCGGATTTCACACAGGCCTCGGCCTCTCCTTGCGGCTCGGCAACTTCCCCTGGGTCTGTGCGAGCGCCTGGCTGGCGCTTCTCCCGGGGCTCGCCTGGCAGATCCTCGAGAGCCGCGCGGCCACGAGCGCGGATCGGGGCACGATCGTCTTCTTCGATGCGACTTGCGGGTTCTGCCGCCGGATGGTGCTGATCCTGCGCAGTCTCCTCCGATTGAACCAGACGGAGATTCGCGAGGCGCAGAGCGACGCCCAGGCGGAGGCCCTCATGCAGGCCCGGAACGCATGGGTCGTACGCGACCCGGCCGGCGGTCTCCACACCGGCTATGACGCGTTCGTCGAGCTGTCCCGGCGCTCGGTTGTGACCCGGCGGCTCGCAGGGGTGATTGCATGCGCACCCGCGCGCCGGCTGGGGGAGGCAGCGTATCGTTGGGTAGCTACTCACCGGACAGATGCGGGACGGTTCCTTCGCTCGGTGACGCCGCCGCCGCCCCGCGAGCATTTTGGGGCCTTCTCGAGCGTGGTCGCCATCGCGGCTCTGGTGTTTGTCCTCTTCTGGAATGTCTCGACGCTGCAGGCTCGCCGGCTCCCTCCTGTCTGGCGCGCCCTGGGCGCGCTGACGCAGCTGCAACAGCAGTGGAGGCTGTTCGCGCCCTACCCGACCACGGACGGGGGGTGGTACGTCATTGAAGGCGTGAAGATGGACGGCACCAGATTCGATCTGTGGAACGGGGGAGGAAAGCTGACGGATGCGAGGCCAGCGGACCCGTCCGTGACCTATCGCAACGCGCAATGGCGCAAGTATCTCGGCAATATCTGGCTCCGCAGCTACAGCGATCATCGGCTGTATTTCGGGCGATACCTCTGCCGCAATTGGAATGCGCGGCACGTGGGGGGCGAGCGGCTGAACCTCATCTACATCAACTTCATGTTCGAGCCCACGCCACCACCGGGACAGCCGCGCCCGCAGGTGACGAAAGAGCTGGTCTGGCGGCACTACTGCTTCGACAAGCCCCCGGGCTGGTAAGGCGGGAGACGCAAGACTGTGGGAGCGACCGTCGACGAGGCGGGACGCCCGCTCGACCTTTCTCCGGGCTGAGCCCGGATCGCTGTTCCTGCTTCGAGGGACCATGCCGTGCTGCCGTCCGTAGCCGACCGTCTTGGCAACCTTCCGCCGCAGCTGCTGCCGCTGGAGAGGGCCGTACGGCGGCATTATTCCCGCGGTGCGAGCGTGCAGCCCGATGGCACGGTGCAGGTCGCACCCATGCCCTGGGTCGGCCCCGAAGCCTTTGCTTTCGTACTCTACCCGCCGCCCGAGCCCGCCTGGCTGTCGGCGTTCGCCGAGCGGAACGGCGGGGCGGTGCCCGAGGGCTATGCCCCGGTGCTCGCGGCGCTGAACGGCTGCTTCGCGTTCGGACTGGCGCTCTTCGGGTTCCCGCCGTCGCTCCGGGGGCGGACGCCCCTCCCCGGCCGCCATCAGCTCGAGCCGCTCGACCTCGAAGCCGCGAACCGTTACTGGGCGCGTGAGTACCGGGGCGCCGACGGCGAGTTCCATTTCGGTGGGTGTACCTGGACGGCGACCGAGAACGTGGGATACTTCCTTACGCCGGACGGGCAACTCCGGAGCCGGCGCAAAGACGGCGAGGTGCTCCAGGAGTGGCCCTCGATCCGCGATCTGCTCGATGAGGAGCTGCCGGCCGCGGAGGACCGCGCCCGTGAGCGGCGGCCGGTCCCGCCGGTGCCGTGGGCACAGGGGCGCGGTGACTCGACGCCGCCGCCCGGAGGCGTTTGACGAGGGGACGAGGAGGAACGACAATGTGCCGAAACATCAAGCGCCTGCGTCAGGCCGACCGCGAGCCGACCGACCAGGAGCTCCAGGACGCAGCACTCCAGTTCGTGCGCAAGATCAGCGGCTTCCGGGCTCCGTCGCGGGCCAACCAGGCGGCGTTCGACAGCGCGGTGCAGGAGGTGGCATCAGCGGGCCGGACCTTGTTCCAGGCACTGGAGTCGCCCCGGAAGACGGAGGCCGCGGTCTAGCGCATGTTCGTCGGTCACACCGCTCTTGGGCTCGCCGCCCTCGTCGCGCTGGCCGGCTGCTCGACCGCCGCCAGCATAAGCCCGGATGGGTGTTTCATTCTCGTGGCCGCGATCGACCCGGTCACGACGACGGTGGCCGTCGGCCAGACCATCCAGCTGACCGCGAGCTACAACCAGGTGTCCACCGATTGCATCCCCAACGTCCCGGCGTCAGCCCTGCATTGGCAGGCGGACGACACCACGATCGTGACCATCGACTCGACCGCCGGCCTGGTGACCGGCCGCAGTCCCGGCCGGACGGGCGTGAGCGTGCACGCGCCGGACAGTACCCGCGTCCTGGGGGTCGGCGAGGTGCGGGTTACCGGGCCCTGACGTAGCTTCCTCCGCGTGACTATGACGGATCTCGAAGGTCGCACTTTTCTTGTGACCGGGGCGAGCTCGGGCATCGGCAGGGCGATGGTCGAGGCCCTCGCCGCCCGCGGTGGGAGCGTCGTCCTCGCGTCGCGCTCGGAGGAACGGACCCGGCCCGTCCTCGACGCCATTCGCCGGCAGGACCCGAGGGCCAACCCGCAGTTCGTCCAGATTGACGTCGCCGATCTCGCCTCGGTCCGGCGCGCCGCCGCCGGGGTCCTCGCGGGCGGCCGTCCGATCGACGTTCTGGTGAACAACGCCGGGGTGGCGGGCACGCGCGCCCTGAGCCCGGACGGTTTCGATCTCACCTACGCGACGAATCACATCGGTCCCTTCCTGCTGTCCAACCTGCTCCTGCCCCTGCTGCTCGCCTCCCCTCAGGGCCGGATCGTGAACGTCTCCAGCGCCGCGCACACGCGGGTGCGAGAGATGGACTGGTCCGGCCTCGAGCGCCGCACAACCCCGAAGCGCAGTGCCTTTCCCGAGTACGCGGTCACGAAGCTCATGAACGTGCTGCACGCGAAGGAGCTGGCCCGCCGGCTCGCCGGCACCGCGGTGACGACGTACGCGCTTCATCCCGGCGCCGTAGCCTCGAACATCTGGCGCGCCATCCCCCAGCCGGTGCAGTGGCTCATGAAGCTGTTCATGCTCTCGAACGAGGAGGGGGCGAAGACTCCCCTCTACTGCGCTACAACCCCGGAGCTGGCGAGCGTGACCGGCGGCTATTACGACAAGTGCCGCGAAGCGACGCCCTCCCGGCTCGCGCGAGACCCGGCGCTCGCACAGGAGCTATGGACGCGAACAGAGGCGGCGGTGGGCGCCGCGCGTCCGTAGTTCCGGAGCCGCCGTGGACCTCTTCTACGCCCCGATGCGGCTGCTCCTCGAGCGGCCCTACCTCGCGCTGGTCCCGGCGCTGCTCTTCTGGCTGGGCTATCGGGCGGTCCGTCCCCGCGCGCCCCGCCTGCTCGTTGGCGTCGCGGTGCTCTGGGCCCTCTACGCCGCGTACGAGACTTACATGTACTTCTGGTCCAAGACCGTCACCGCCCCGATCCGCGTCGACCTCCTGCTGCTGGGCCCCGTGTTGTACATCGCAACCGGGGTCGGGCTCGTGGCGTGGTGGCGGGCCCGCGGGCGACGCGCCCGGGGAGGCGACGCTCGATGAGCACATACGTGATCGGGGGGCGGCGCCACTAGTCCGAAAGGAGAACCAGCATGCCAGCCATCGCCAGAGCAACCAGAACGACGGTGATCCCCTGCCTGCGATACCGCGACGCGCCCGCGGCGATCGATTGGCTCTGCCGGGTGTTCGGCTTCGAGCGGCAGCTCGTCGTGCCCAATCCGGACGGGACCATCGCCCACTCACAGCTCAGACTCGGCGGGGGGATGATCATGGTGGGGTCGGTCGTCGACTCGCCCTTCGGGCGCCTGATGCGGCAGCCCGATGAGATCGGAGGCGCCGAGACCCAGAGCTCGTACGTGATCGTCCCGGACGCGGACGCGGTCTACGCCCGGGTGAAGGCCGCGAAGACCGAAATCGTTCTGGACATCAAGGATGAGGACTACGGCGGGCGCGGCTTCAGCTGCCGGGATCTCGAGGGGCACCTCTGGACCATCGGCACGTACGACCCCTGGGAGCAAGCCTAGCGCCAGCGGGAGCGGTCACGACGGGCCAGGCGGCCGTTCCCCGGGATGTGCCGCGAGCCAGCGCTGCGCGAACGGACAGGTGGCCATCACCAGATACCCCCGCTCCCGGGCATAGGCCAGCGCCGCACGGATGAGGGCGTCGCCGACGTGGAGGCCGCGGGCGCCCGCCGGCACCTCGGTATGCTCGATGTTGAGCACCGTCTCGCTGAAGAAGCTGTACACCAGCTCCGCCTGGCCGCCCGGTGTGTCGGCCACGAAGCGCTGGCCGGCCGGGTCGTGCTGAACGGTCATAGGATCTCCGGAGGGGCGGACACTCCCACGGCGCCTTCGCCGTAGTGTTCCGAGGCCGAGAACCGGGATTCCACCCCTGCTGAAAGGCTCCACTGATGCTGCATCGGGCGCTCCTCATCATGCTGGCCCTGCTGCCCGGATCGATGGCGGAGGCGCAGGCCCCCGTTCGCTACGTTAACCCCCCGGGCCTCACCAAGCCCACCGGGTACACCCACGTGGTCGTGGCCGCCGACGGGCGCACGGTGTACATCGCGGGCCAGGTCGCGTTCGACAGTACGGGTCAGGTGGTCGGGGCCGGCGACTTCCACGCGCAAGCGGAGAAGGTGTTCGCCAACCTGCGCCTCGCGCTCGCGAGCGTCGGCGGAAGCTTTTCCGATGTGGTGAAGACGACCACGCTCATCACGGATATCAAGCAGGTCGCGGCGCTGCGCGAGCTCAGAGCGCGCTACTTCGATCAGGAGCACCCACCCGCCAACACGCTGATCCCGGTCGCCACCCTGGCCCGGGCGGACCTGCTCATCGAGATCGAGGCGGTCGCCGTGCTCCCGTCGCCGACGGCGACGGGCGCACGATAGCGGCCTGACGCCGGCGCCATGCCCCTCGAGCCGATCCATCCCGCGGTCACCGCCTACCTGGACTCGCTGGTCCCGGCGAGAGACGCCCGGCTCGCCGCGATGGAGGCCGAGGCGGCCGAGACTGATTTTCCGATCATCGGCCCGGCCGCCGGGTATTTCTGCTATCTCATCGCCCGCCTGGTCCAGGCCAGGAGCGTGTTCGAGCTCGGCTCCGGCTTCGGCTATTCCACAGCGTGGTTTGCCCGCGCCGTCCGGGAGAGCGGTGGCGGTAGTGGTGGCGGTGTCGTGCACCACACGGTCTGGGATGCCGCCCTCTCCGAGCGGGCCCGCGTGCACCTCGGCGCAATGGGTCTCGCCGATCTCGTCGAGTTCCACGTCGGCGAGGCGGTGCAGACGCTGCGCGACACGCCCGGCCCGTTCGATCTCGTCTTCAACGACATCGACAAGGCCGGCTATCCCGCGGCCCTGCCGGTCATCCGGGAGCGGCTGCGTCCCGGCGGCGTGCTGCTGGTGGACAATCTCCTGTGGCACGGGCAGATCTTCGATGCTGCCGACCGCTCCGCCGACACCGAAGGCGTGCGGGAGCTGACCCGGCTCGTCACCTCCGACCCGGCGTGGACCGCGTCCGTGGTCCCGATCAGAGACGGGCTGCTGCTCGCCCGGCGGCGGTAAGCATGCAGGCGTCGCGCTCCGTCCGCCCCGGCTGGCACTTCGGCACCGCCGACCGAAGCAGCGGCCTGGGCCGCTTCATCCTCACGGATGCACGTTATCCGGCCGGGCTACGGACTCCGTGGCACGCGCACGAGGCGCCGGCCTTCTGCCTCGTGCTGCGGGGACGGTATGTCCAGCGGTTCCGCCGGCGCGAGGTCGTCTACCGGTCGTCGGTGGCGGTCTTCCGACCTTCCGGCGTCGAGCATTCCGATCGCATCTCGCCCCGCGGCGCGGCCTGCTTCATCGTCGAGCCCGACCCCGCCTGGCTCGGGGACGTAGGCCTGGAGCGGCTCGACCGCGATTGCGCGATCGATCATGCAGGGCCGCGGCCCCGATGGCTCCTGGAGCACGCCCTGCGAGAGTTCAGAAACCCGGACGAGACGACGCCGTTGGCGCTCGAGGGACTCGTGCTCGCGCTGGGGGCGGAGTTCGTCCGCGCCCGGGAGCCACGATTGGACCGGCGTTGCCCACCATGGCTCCTGCGCACGCGCGAGTCGCTGGATGCCGGGTTCAGCACGCGAATCACGCTTTCCGGCCTCGCCGCGGACGCGGGCGTGCATCCCGTGTACCTGGCGGCGGCATTCCGGAAGGCGTTCGGCGCGTCGGTCGGCTCGTACGTGCGGGCGCGCCGGCTCGACGCCGCGCGCCTGGCGCTTCGGGATCCCGCCCGCCGCATCAGCGAAATCGCCCTCACGCACGGCTTCTCCAGCCAATCGCACTTCACCGGTGTCTTCCGGCGGGTGACCGGCCTCACGCCGCTCGGCTACCGCCGGCTCACCGGGAAACCTTAGGGACGTATCACGCCCTTGCGATCTTGATAGACGCGCCGTGCGGGTGCGGCTATCGTCCCGCCATGCGCCCCGCTTCCTCGCTCCAGCTCACCGCCGTGCTTCTCGTCGCGCCCCTCACGGTCGCGTTCGGGCAGCGCTCCCCCACCCTGTCCGGCCCAGTCATCCGCCGCGTAGACTCGACCGTGGCGGCCTACATGGCCGCGCACCACGTGCCGGGCTTGTCGCTGGCGATCGGCGAGGAGGGGCGGGTCACCTGGGCGCGCGGGTACGGCTCTGCCGACCTCGAGAACAACGTGCCGGTGACGACGGTCTCCGCGTTCCGTACCGGCTCGATCGGCAAGCCCATGACCGCGACCGCGGTCATGCAGCTCTGGCAGGACGGCAAACTGGATCTCGATGCGCCGGTGCAGACCTACTGCCCGGCCTTTCCGAGCAAGCCCTGGCCGGTGACCCCCCGCCAGCTCCTGGCCCACATGGCGGGCGTTCGGGACAAGACGCCGGACGAGGAAACCAACTACCGCCACTTCGACACGATCGTGGCCGCGCTCTCCATCTTCGGCGCCGATTCGCTGATCTTTCAGCCGGGCACGGCGTTCGGATACACGTCGTATGGCTATGACGTCCTCGGATGCGTGATCGAGGGCGCCGCGGGAACAGCCTACCTGGACTACATGACCCGACACGTGTTCGGCCCGGCCGGCATGCGCCACACCCGGCTGGACGACGCCCGCGAGATCATTCCACACCGCGTCAGCGGCTACGCCCTGGACGATGCGGGGCGGCTCCGGAACTCGGTGCACGACGACATGAGCAACCGGATCCCTGCCGGCGGGTTCGTGTCAACGGCCGAGGACCTCGTGCGCTTCGGCACGAGCGTGCTCGATGGGACGCTGGTCCGCGACAGCACCCGGCAGCTCATGTTCCGCATCCCGAACGGCGCGAGCGGGCAGCCGCTCGAAAACGATTCGTACGCCCTCGGATGGGCTATCTCGGACTGGTACGGGGTGCAGGAGGTCATGCATGGCGGGGGTACGCCGCAGGCTTGCGCCCTCCTCTACCTGCTTCCGGAGAAGCGATTCGTCGTGGCCTTCATGATGAATCTCGAGGCGGTGCCCGATCGCGGCGATCTCGCGGGCGATCTCACCAAGATCGTGCTGGGTTCGCGCGCACCGCATCGCTGAGGCAGAGTATACTTCAGGCGACAAGGAGGAAGCATGAGGCCCCGCGACGCGCTGATCCTGCTGGCGGCACTGCTCTTCACCCGGCCGGTGCGCGCCCAGGCGCCGGATGCCGCCGCTGCGGTGTCCGCGGCGCAATCGGCTGCAAAGGCATGGCTGGCGCTGGTCGATGCGGGAAACTACGACGCGAGCTGGGACAACGCGGCGCTCGTCTTCCGGACCCGGGTGGAGAAACCCGCCTGGGGAAGCACAGTGCGCAAGACGCGCGGGCCGATCGAGCCTCTCGGTCCGCGGAAACTGCTCAGCGCCACCTTCGCCACGACCCTGCCGAACGCGCCGCGCGGCGCGTACGTGGTCATTCAGTACGAGACCAAGGCGGGGGGCGGCCTGACCGTGGTCGAGACGGTGACGCCGATGAAAGACCCGGACGGCAAGTGGCGGGTCTCGGGGTACTACATTCGGCCGAAGTGACGCTGCGGCGCGGGACGGTCCATGCCGAGTCTCTTCCAGACTGATGCGCGCAGGGCGCTGAGCGAGCGTCTTGCCCACCTGCAATCGGACGCGCCGCCCCGGTGGGGACGATTCACCGCACCCCAGATGCTCGCCCACGTCAACGACGGCCTGCGCATGGCGCTGGGCGACCTGCCTACCGCCCCGATGGACCTGCCCCTCCGCTATCCGCCGCTCAAGCAGCTCCTCGTCTACGTGCTTCCCTTTCCCAAAGGCGCGCCCACGTCCCGCGAGCTGCTCGCGCGCGTCGACAATGCCCAGTGGGACGCCGAGGTCGCCGCGTTCCCCGGGCTCCTCGAGCGGGTGGGCGCCTGCGCGGGCCGGCGCGATTGGCCGCTGCATCCCGCGTTCGGACGCCTGTCGTCGCGGGCCTGGGGTGTGCTGGGCTACCGGCACGTGGATCATCACTTCACTCAGTTCGGTGTCTAGCCGGATCCTGCTGCGGCCGCCCCGTCCGGAGGATCGCGCGGCCTGGTGCGATCTCGTCCGCGGCAGCCGCGGATTCTACACCGGCCGGATCACCACCAGGGGCACGACCGCCGCGTTTCGGGCCTACCTGGCCCGGGCGAAGACCCCGACGGCCGTCTGCCGCCTGATCTGGCGCCGGGGCGACGATGCGCTGCTCGGCGCGATCAACATCAGCGAGATCGTCTGGGGATTCTTTAAGAGCGGCTATCTCGGCTATTACATCGGCGAGGCGTATGCGGGGCAGGGCTACATGACCGAGGCGCTTCACCTGATGCTCCGCCTGGCCTTCCGCAGACTGCGACTTCATCGGGTGGAAGCCAACATCCTGCCCGAGAATCAGGCGTCGCTGGCACTCGTCCGCCGGGCCGGCTTCCGCTGCGAGGGACGGTCGCTGCGGTACCTCAAGATCGCCGGCCGCTGGCGGGATCACGAGCGTTGGGCGCTGCTGGCGGACGAGTGGCGTCCGGCCGCGAGTACCGCGCACCATTACGCGCGGTTCGTGGATCTGTGGAAGGATGCCGATCCCGAGCTGCAGCCGCTCGTGGCAGAGGCAGAAGAGCACCTGGCGCGACTGCGGGCGGAGTGATCCGCCGAGGGTGACGCCCGACGTCGCTGCGATCGAACTCCACCCATACGAGGAGCCTCAATGCCAGTCGGTACCCGCGTTCTCACGTCGCTCTGGGCGCTCTCCGCCATTGTCTCCGTGCCGGTCGCTTCCGGCCAGATGCCGGCCGCCGATGCCGCAGACGTGGGTACGATCGAGGGCATCGTCCACGCCTACTATGACGTCATCAACGGTCCGCCGGGTGCGCCGCGGCAGTGGCGCCGGGACAGCACGCTCTACACGACCCAGGCCACGTTCGTCGCCATGGACGAGCGCAACGGCAAGCCCGTCGCGACCATCCAGACGCCGGAGCAGTTCCGTCGCGCCACCAACGACGGCTTCGTCGCGAAGGGCTTCTACGAGACCGAGATCGGCTCCCGCATCGAGCGATTCGGCAACGTGGCCCAGGTCCGGAGCGCGTACGAGACCCGGCACACGGCAAGCGGCCCGCTGCTCGGCCGCGGCGTGAACTACCTCACGCTCTACTGGGACGGCACCCGCTGGTGGATTACCGGAGCCGTATGGGACGACGAGCGTACGAACAACAAGCTGCCAAGCTCCTGGGTCGGTGGGCACGAGCGGGCGCCCTGACGCGAGCCGCCGGCGCGTCCCAACCCGGGACGCGCTGGCGGCACCCCGGAGGACGCGGGTATCGTTGCGGAACGCGTCGCGCCTGGACGACCCAACACCTATCCTGCCGGAGTACCCAATGCCCGACGCAGCAGCGTACCCCTACGAGACCCGCCTCAATGTTCTCCACCCGGCGCTGGACCTCATCGATGTCCAGGGGCTGGTCGATGCGTGCACCCACAAGTGGTACAACCAGACCCTCTGCCGGGTGAACGATTCGGTCGTCCGCCTCGGCGTCGTCGAGGGGGAGTATCACTGGCACGAGCACGCGGAGGAGGACGAGTTCTTCTACGTCGTCGATGGCCGCTTCATCATCGATTTGGAGGACCGGACCGTGGAGCTGCTGCCCCGGCAGGGATTCGTCGTGCCGCGCGGAGTCCGGCACCGGCCACGGGCGCCGGAGCGCACGGTCATTCTGATGGTGGAGGGGGCGGGGATCGTACCCACCGGCAGCTGAGCGCGCGCCACGCGCCCCGCGGTGCCTCATGATCAGATCGCGCATCCATTCCAGGCGGTTCGCCGTCCCTCCGCAGGCGATCGACGCGAACGGGCACGTTGGCAATCTGGCCTACGTCGCGTGGATGCAGGAGATCGCTATCGAGCACTCGACGGCGGCCGGGTGGCCGCTGGAGCGCTACCGCGAGATCGGCGCTGGCTGGGTCGTCCGGTCGCACTTCATCGAGTACCTCCGGCCGGCCTTCTCCGGTGAGCTTCTGAGCCTGCACACCTGGGTTCCCCAGTTCGATCAGCGGTTCACCCCCAGGCGCTATCTCTTCGTTCGAGATGCCGACCGGCAGGTGTTGGTAGAGGCGGAAACCCGTTGGGTCTTCGTTGACGCCGCAACGGGCCGGCGCCGCCCGATTCCCCAGGAGCTGATCGGGGCGTTCGAGGTCGTCCCCGACGACGCGGAAGTTCGGCGGACCCTCGGTCTCGGCTCGTGAAGCGCCTGATCCCCGTGCTCGCGGCACCGGCGTTGTTCGCCTGCGTGCAGATCCCTCGGCCCGTCCTGCCCGGGGACGTGCCTGTGGACGTTCGGGTCAGGGTGATTGCTCCCGACCTCCCTGCCGGCTGGCATCCGGGGCACCTCGTGCAGTCCAGCGAGGGGTGCCGGGTCGTCACGGTTGCCACGACGCCGGAAGAGCATCCCGTCGTCATCCTCAACATGGGCCAGATCAGCCGGCTTCAGCTCAGCCAGGCCAACCCGCCGCCCGAGTGGTGGGTCGAGCCCGAGGAGTCGGAGGGGTGGACCGAGTTCGACCCGATCCGGCTGCGGCAGGAGCGCGACCGCTGTCACAGGCACTATCCCGCGGGGGTCCATCAGTGAGCGATGCGGGCGACGACCGGATGATCTACTGGCGACGGCTCGACGTGCCGGGAGCTGAGCTGGCCCGCGTCTTCCAGGCGGGGCGGGAGTACCGGATCGAGGGCGCCGTGCTCGTGGTCTACGCCGGGCGGCCGTACGATCTGCACTACTCGGTCGCCTGCGATGACCGGTGGCGGACACGCCGCGCCGCGATCCGCGGCACCGCCGCCGGTGAGACGGTCCGGCTCGAGATCGTTGCGGACACCGCGGGCGGCTGGCAGCTCAACGGCGTCGACTGGGATCCGGTCGCCGGATGCCTGGACGTTGACCTCGGCTTCACGCCGTCCACCAACCTGCTGGCCGTGCGACGGCTCGCGCTGAACGTCGGGGAGGAGAGTTCCACTCGTGCCGCGTGGCTCCGGTTCCCCGAGCTCCGATTCGAGCCCCTGCCTCAGCTCTACCGCCGGGAAGGGGAGCACCGCTACCGGTACGAGAGCGACGGCGGGCGGTTCGTCGCCTCGCTCGAGGTGGATGCCTTCGGGCTCGTCACGCGCTACGGTGACTACTGGATCGCGGAGACCGCCCGAGCCGAAGCGGGCGGCCTTCGATGACCGAGCACGGCCGACAGGCCGGAGTCCTGCGGCTCATCGCGCTGTTCAAGTTCCTGAAGGCGCTTCTTCTGGTCGCGGTCGGCATGGGCGCCCTCAAGCTGCTCGACCCGTCCGTCGCGGCGCGAGCGCAGGAGGGGCTGCGGGCGCTCGCCACGAGCTCGGACCGCCGCGCGGTGCAGGGCGTGCTGGTACTGGTGAGCCGGCTGACCCCCGAGCGCCTCGAGGCCCTTGGCGTCGGGGCCTTTCTGTACGCCGGACTGTTCACGACCGAGGGCGTGGGTCTGTGGCTGGGGAAGCGATGGGCCGAGTACCTGACCGTGATCGCGACGGGCTCGTTCGTCCCGTTCGAGATCTACGAGCTGGTGCGCCGTCCAGGCCTCCCAGGCGTCGCGGCGCTGGTGCTCAACCTCGCCGTGGTCGCTTACCTGATCTACCACCTCAGGCGGCGTGAATCATGACGGGCCGCGCGCGTCTTCCGCTCCTGGTCGTGCTGGCCGCTGCCGTTCCCCGTCTCGCGGACCCGGCGCTGGCGGAGGCGCAGGAGCCTTCTCCCGTATTCGCCGCGTTCAGCGCAGGCTTTGCGTTCGTGGATGTCAGGCCCGGCGACGTGCTCAACGGAACCGGGTTTCAGGTGTCTGGATCGCTCGGTCGCCGGCTGGCGCCGCATGTGGCCGGCGTGGCGCAGCTCGAGCTGACGTCGGTCGGCCACCCCAGCCTCGTTTTTGCCGATCCGATGCTCTGCCCGGTGACGGGCTGCATCACCCCGAGCCAGAGTGACGCTACCGGCCTGACGCTCGCTCCGGGAATCCAGCTCTACCGGATCACCCCTCACGAGAAGCTCTCGTTCACCGTAGGGCCCGGCGTCCTGTGGCTCTTCACTCGCCCATCGGGAACCCGCGCCATCTCTCCGATGTTCGGCGCGTGGGCCGGCTGGCTCATCGGCTCCGGCCCGCGTCTCGGCGTGCGCGTGGGCGCGGAGGCGTGGCTTTCCGACGGGGCTCTGCCCCGATGGACCATCCCCGCAACGCTCAGCATCCAGCTCCCGTAGGTGAGGGGCTAGGCCCGGAGGTGGCGGGCGACGAGCCAGCCGGCGTAGTAGGTCGGCCAGGCCACCGCGGGCGCCCGCCGACGGTGCTCCTCATCCACTTCGACCAGCTCCCGCGCCAGGCGCTCTGGGACGACCTCGACGCCGAGCAGCATGCCGAGGGGCGTGACGAGATAGGCGCCGTACCAGTCGGGCCAGTTGGGGTCGGCCCCGTCGGTGGCGGCGAACGCGCGATGATGCGCGGTAGCCGCCCGCTGGAGCAGCCGGGCCAGCTCGGCAAGCACTTCGGACTTCGGAACCATGCATCCCCCGTTCAGCAGTCATCTTGTCCGACCGCAAAGAACGACGGTTTCCCCTGAGCGGTTCCATGCTCCCGACCACTGCACGGCTCACCCTGCGCGAGCTGCCGGAGAACGCGCCGTCGCAGCGGGTGGCAACGCGCCTGGGGATGCGGCCGATCGAGGAAGTCCAGTTCCACGGCCTGACGCACATCGTCTTTGCGGTCGCCCGGCCCGACCGTAGCGCGGGCGGGGAAGGTGACGTATCCTGAGCCCGACCGACTTTCCAAGGTAAGAGATGCCGGATACACAGAACTGGCTCGCCTGGGCGCTTCTCTCGGCCACGTTCGCGGCGCTCACCGCGATCTTCGCCAAGGTCGGACTCGAGGGCATCGATTCCGACTACGCCACCTTCCTCCGCACCGTCGTGATCCTCCTGACACTCGGCGTACTCATCGCGGCGCTGGGCAAGTGGCGCGACCCGACCCAGCTGCCGCCGCGCTCCGTGACGTTCCTGATTCTCTCAGGACTCGCGACCGGGGCGTCGTGGCTGTGTTACTTCCGCGCGCTCAAGGCCGGCGATGCGTCGCGCGTGGCACCGATCGACAAGCTCAGCGTCGTGCTCGTGGCCCTGTTCGCCACCGCCTTCCTGGGCGAGCGTCCGACCCCGCGCGAATGGGTCGGGATCGGACTCGTCGGTGCGGGGGCCCTGCTGCTGAGCCTGAAGCGCTAGGAGCCGTCGGTCCCGGACACCGGGCGGAAGAGCAGATCGACGGCGAGGAAGAGGGTCTTGGAGTCCCCGTTTGACCGGTGACGGCGCGCGCCCCACCTTCATCATGGCCCGGTCGTCCGATTCCGATTCCGATCCTGTTTCAAGGAGCACCCATATGCCAACCGCAACCAAGGCCCCAGCACCGCCCGTCCGCGCAGCTCTCCTGGTCCGGCTCGAGGCAAAGCCAGGCAAGGAGGCGGCGGTGGCGAGCTTCCTCCAGAGGGGTCTCGCGATCGTCCAGCGGGAACCGGCCACGATCACGTGGTATGCGATCAAGCTCGGCCCCTCGACGTTCGGCATCTTCGATACTTTCCCCGACGACGCCGGCCGCCAGGCGCACCTCGCCGGACAGGTGGCGGCGGCGCTGATGGAGAAGGCACCCGACCTCCTGTCGAGTCCCCCGAGCATCGAGAAGGTCGAGATCCTGGCCGCCAAGATGCCGGCTTGATCGCCGCGGCAGTGGCGCTCGGGGCTGCGAGCCTCATACTCCTTGCGGTCGCGGCGGCCCGGTGGCCGTCGGGCCCGCAGGCACGAGATGGCGAACGCCCGCCGACCGCCGGCTGGCGCGGTGCGGTCATCCTGTTCACCGTCTCCCTGCTGCTCGTCGGTTCCCTGTGGGTCGGCGCCGACTCGTTGGGCTGGCATCGCGACCGCGTGATGTGGATCGGGGCTCGGGATCTTCCTGGCGCTCATGACGATCAGCCGCCCGTGGTGGTTCTGGGAGAACTACAAGGCGCGGTGGCTCCGCGACGCCATCGGGGATGGACCGACAGCGGTGCTGTACCTGGCGCTGTCGGCGGTAATGGTGTGGGTCGGCCTGTACACCGACTGGACCTTCGGGCGCCGATAGAGGCGGACCACCTGACCCATGCGTGAGCAGATCCTCTTCTCCGGAATCGGCGTGACCTCCATCCTCTCGGGCATCCCCCTGGCTCGCCGGCGCGTCCGCCCCAATCGCTGGTACGGACTTCGCATCCCCGCGACCTGTGCGGACGAGTACGTCTGGTACGAGGCGAACGCCGCGTGTGGCCGAGACCTCATCCTGCTCGGCTGCGCCCTTCTGCTCGTGGCGCTCGGCCTGCCCCGGTTTCTCCCGCTTTCACGGCCCGCGTACACAACCGTGTGCGCGGCGCTTCTGGCTCGATCGCCTTCACCGTCCGCGGATGGCGGCTGGCCAATCGCCTCCTCCGCGCCCGCGGTTGACACCCGTCGCGGCACGGCGTAAGGTGTCGCCCAGATCGTGAACCGTAACCCGCGCTCGGATCGAGGACGGCCATGGGACCGGAGATGACCAGCACGACCTTCAATCTCGATGGATACCAGATCGTCCACGCGCTCGGCGTCGTTCGGGGAGTAACCGTTCGGTCCCGCTCGATCGTCGGCACGCTCGGCGCCAAGCTCCAGACCATCCTGGGCGGTCACATCACGCTGCTCACCACGCTCTGCGAGCGCGCCCGCGAGGACGCGTTCGAGATCATGCTGGCGCACGCGCAGCACCGGGGCGCCAACGCGGTCGTCGGGGTGCGCTACGACGCGGCCGAGGTGATGGCCGGCGTGACCGAGGTACTCTGCTACGGCACCGCCGTCGTGGTCGAGCAGCTGGACGACCATCACACCGGTGGCTGAGCCCGTGCTCGGCGTTATTCTCAAGCGGTTCGAGCGGCCGGACGAGGTTCGTGAGATGGTCAAGGGTCGCTTCGAGATCGTGCGCCTGGGCGGGCTCACCGTCGGGCGGGCCACGTATCAGCCGGGCTGGCGCTGGTCCGAGCATGTCGGGCCCACCGTGGGCGCCACCCGCTGCTCGGTCGAGCACGTCGGGCTTGTGCTGGCGGGAGTCGCCACCGTCGCGTTCGCCGACCGGGTGATCGAGATGAGGCCGGGCGACCTCTTCTACGTCCCTCCCGACCCGCACGACAGCTGGGTCGTGGGCACCGAGCCGTACGTCTCGCTCCACTTCCTCGGCGCGGACAAGTATGCCAAGTAGAGTCCGGACACTCCCCGCCTTGCTGCTTGCGGCAATCGTCTGCGCGGTTCCCGCGACCGCCCAGGCGCCGGACCCGCCGCTCGACGGGCCCCGCAACACCCTCCAGGACTCCCTGCTCGACCGGCTCGCCGGCGACTGGTCCATGGCCGGACGCGTGCGCGGTCGTCCCGCCACCTACGCATTCCACGCGGAGTGGGTGCTCAACCATCAGTTTCTGGAGCTGAAGATGCGCGACGTGGCCGAGCCGCCGGCGTATCAGGCCACGGTGTATCTCGGCTACGACAACGCCAGCGAGCGCTACGTCAGCCACTGGCTCGATGCCTTCGGCGGGCGGTTCTCCGAGACGCTGGGCTACGGCCAGCGGGCTGGAAGCGCGATCCGTCTGGTCTTCGAGTACCCGGACGGCCCGTTCCACACGACCTTCACCTGGGACCCCAGGGATCGGGTCTGGACAGTCCTCATGGAGGATCGGGGCCCCGGAGGGGTCTGGCAGGAGTTCGCGTCCTACACCCTGCGCCGCAAGTGAGGCCGCTTCGGGCCGCCCGCTAGTCCGCCGGAATCGCCCCGATCTCGTCCGAGAGCGGACCGTCGAGCTCGTCGTACACCCGGTGGAGATACCAGCTCACGATGTAAACCCCGAAGGCCTCGTCCAGCCCGGCATCGTCGTGCGTGAGCTGCCGCCTGAGGTCCTGCACGCTGTCTTTGACGAGCGCAGTGGCTTGCGTCACCGTGAGCCCCTGTCCTTTCGCCGCCTTGCCCAACCGTGACAGCTCGCGCAGGAGGGCGAGGTGCGTCTCCAGGAGCGCCTTGTCGTGGAGCGGCTCGCCGTGTCCCGGGATGATCACGCGCGCATCGAGGTGGTCGAGCCGTTCGAGCGTGTTGATCCAGCCGGTGGGGTAGCACCCGAGCGCGAATGTGATCGGGTTGATGAGCAGGTCCCCTGTGATGAGTACCTTGTCGTCCGGCAGATAGAGAAAAGTGTCGCCCGGCGTCACCGCGCGATCGTAGTGCAGTACCTGGATGCGGCGCCTGCCCAGATAGAGCGTGAGCGAGTCGCTGTAGGTCAGGTTCGGGAAGGTGTGGTGCACGCCGCGTTTCTGGGCCAGGAAGAACCGGTCTTCCCGGAGGTGTGCCTCCAGGCGCGCCAGCCTGGCCGGGTCGGTCTTCTTGGCTCTGGCGGCAGAGAGGGCGTTTTCGACTTCCTGGACGTGCTGGGGCAGCTGCTCGTCGATGCCGGGCTGGTTGAACGCGAGCGCCGGCCCCATCATGAGTCGCCTGGTCGTTTCGTGCGCGATAATCTGGATTCCGGGGAAGGCCTGCCGGTACACCTCCGCCCCGTACCAGTGGTCCCAGTGCCAGTGTGAGAGGATCAGATAGCGGACCGGCTGCCGCGTCATCCTCCGGATTTCGGCCAGCACCGCGGAGGCGGCGGCGGGAGTCCCGTTCGCGTCGAACACGAGAACGCCGTCGTCCGACAGAATGACGACGGCGTTGCCGTCGAGCCCGACGTCGCCGTACGGCGGCGTGACGAAGAGGAATATTCCGTCCGCCGCCTGAATCTTCTTTGGTTGCGCGTGCCCCTGGGCCCAGAGGGGGGTCGCCAGCAGGAGCAGGCAGGCCCGCAGTCCACGCAGCATGGGGTGGAAGTCGTCTCGAGTGGGGAGTGTCGCCAAAGGGGTCACTAACCGTGACGGGTCTGGCCGGGGAAAGGATTCAAGCCGGGGCCGTCTTCCTCGGAACGCTGGTGCCCCGTGGGGAAGGCGGGTATCGCCTCGCGTTGAACGCGAGACTTCGGCGGGAGGCCGACGACGTGGAGGCGGGCGACGATGTGGTCATGAGCCTGCGCCAGGCACCTCCGCACCCCGTCCCTGGACTGCCGGCGGAGCTGGCGGAGGCACTGGGCCGCGTGCGTGGGGGACGGCCTGCCTTCGACGCCTGGCCCCCGGGTCGCCGCCGCGAGGTCCTGGCATGGTTGGGCGCCGCAAAGCGCGCCGACGCCCGCGACCGGCGGATCGCGCTTATACTCCGCCGGCTCGGCCTGGCCTGAGCACCGGGTTCCGCCCTACAATTGGGTTCGCTCCACCGACGGCGCTCTTGCAAGAAGGAGGTCCGCGAGTCCCATGCGTGCCCCTGCCCCCCACACGGCGGATGACGCCACCCGATCCGAGCTGTGGCGAGCCAGCCTGCGCCTGCTGCTGATGTGCCTGGCCCTGGCGCTGCTCGTCGTGCCCCTCGTACGGCAGCTCCCGCTGGGCCAGACGTCCCGCACCGGGCTCTTCGCCTGGCTGCTGGTGGTCCTCGCGGTGTACTGGCTCTATGCCGGACTGGGATATCAGGCGCTGCTCCTGCTCCAGCTGGTCATCTTCTCCGCGGCGGCGGTCCTTCTGACGACCAAGGTCGCGCTCGTGCTCGTCGGCATCGACCGGCTCACCATCCTGCGCATCACGGCGCGGTGGCTCATCGTGGCCGGCGCGGGGCTGGCCGTGGTCAACCTCGGATCGATGCTGCTCGCGCTGACCCGCCGGCGACGGCCGGGATGAGGGTCCTCGGCATCATCGGAGGCATCGCCCCGGAGTCCACGGTCGAGTACTACCGGCTCCTGATCGCCACGTACCGTGAGCGCGTCCGCGATGGGAGCTACCCGCCGATCATCATCAACAGCATCGATCTCAAACGGTTGCTCGACCTGGTCGCCGCCGGCCGGTTGGCCGACCTCACCCGGTACCTGGCGGCCGAGGTGGAGCGACTGGCCCGGGCCGGGGCGGAGGTCGCCCTCTTCGCCTCCAACACGCCCCACATCGTCTTCGATGACGTTCAGCGGCAATCTCCGCTGCCGCTCATCAGCATCGTCGAAGCCGCTGCCGACGAGGCCCATGCCCTGGGACTCCGCCGGGTCGGCCTCTTCGGCACCCGGTTCACGATGCAGGGCCGCTTCTACCTTGACGTCTTCGCGCGGCGGGGCATCGCCGTGCGGATCCCCGACCCGGAGAATCAGGCGTACATTCACGACAAGTACATGGGCGAGCTAGTCCCGGGCGTCTTCCTTCCCGCCACCCGCGACCGCCTGTTCACGATTGTCCGCCGCTTGAAGGAAACCGAGGGCATCGAGGGATTGGTCCTGGGCGGAACCGAGCTGCCGCTGCTCCTGCGCGATGCCGGCGACACCGGGATCCCCTTCCTCGACACCACGCGGATTCACGTGGACCGCGCCATGACCGAGATCTTGCCGCCCGCGCCGGTCTGACCGGCGTCCGCGGTTGCTGGCTTCCCGCACTCAAGGAGACCCACCATGCCGGAGAGCGTGTACAAGGTCATCGAGCTGATCGGCACGAGCACCGAGTCCTGGGAGAAGGCCGCCGCCGCGGCGATCAGACGCGCCGGCCAGACCCTGCGGGATCTCCGGGTCGCCGAGATCTCCGCGCTGGACATCGCGCTCAAGGACGGCAAGGTCCAGAGCTACCGGGCCAAGGTCAAAGTTTCGTTCAAGTACGAAGGCGGCAAGAAATAACCACCGCCGCCGCGGACCGGGTCCGCGACGTCGAGGCCAAGAGCGCCGGGTTCCGCCGGGAGCTCGGGCTGCTCGACCTCGTCCTGATCCAGGTTCTCTACATCGTGGGCTCGGGCTGGGTCGGCACTGCGGCCAAGCTCGGCTCGCTACATCTGGCGTTCTGGTTGCTGGCTGCGGCGCTCTTCTACCTGCCGCAGGCGGCGGTGGTGATCTTCCTCAACCGGCTCATGCCGCTGGAGGGTGGGCTTTACCAGTGGGCCACCGTGGGGCTGGGCGGGTTCTGCGGGTTCCTGGTGGCCTGGAACCTGTGGGCCTACGCCATTCTCATCCTGGCCACCTTCGGCGTCATCGTCGCGACTAATCTCTCCTACGTTCTGGGGCCCGGCGGCGCGTGGCTCACGGGCACGCCGTGGTACACCGCGGCGATCAGCGTTCTCGCCATCGCCGCGACCACCCTGGTGTCGCTCCTGGGTCTGCGCACCGGCAAGTGGGTGCAGAACCTGGGGGCGGCGGGCCAGCTCCTCACGTTCGGCGCCCTCATCATCATTCCGTTCGCGGCCGTCGCCCGGGGGACGCTGCCGGCGTACCACCCGTTCGCGGCCTCCCTCCCGACGTTGACGCCGTTCAACCTCAACATTTTCGGCAAGCTGGCGCTCGGCGCCTTCAGCGGGTTCGAGTACGTCGCCATCCTCGCCGGAGAGTGCCGAAGCCCCCGGCGGGCGATAGGTCAGTCGGTGTTGATCGCCGCGCCGCTGATCGCGGTCATGTTCATCCTCGGCACCAGCAGTGTGCTGGCGCTCGTGCCCGGCGACCGCATCGACCTGGTGAGCCCCATCCCCCAGGCGATCACGGCCGGTCTCGGCGGTTTCGGTGCGGCGGCCCTCGTCGCACCCGCGCTGATCCTGTTGCTCATCCTGCGCCAGCTGGGAACCATGACGCTGATCTTCGGGGGCAGCACCCGACTTCCGCTCGTCGCCGGGTGGGACGGCCTCCTACCGAGCTGGTTCACGCGCATTCATCCGCGTTTCCGCACGCCGACCAACTCGGTTCTCTTCGTGGGAGCGGTCACGCTGGCCTTCACGCTCGCGGGACAGGCGGGCGTGGGGGTGCAGGAGGCGTTTCAGCTGCTCGAGAACGCCGGCGGTATCTTTTACGGGTTCACCTACATGGCGCTCTTCGCGATCCCGCTCTTCGCGGCGGCACGTCTGCCCCAGCGGCCCCCGCTCTGGCTTCGGGCAGCCGCCGCGGCCGGATTCGGCGTCAGCGTGCTGTACTCGGTTCTCTCGGTCTTCCCGATCATCGAGGTCGCGAGCTGGCACGTCTTCACGGCCAAGATCGTCAGCGTGCTCGTCGGCGTGAACCTGCTAGGTTTCGCCATCTACGGCGCGGCACGTCATCGAACGCGGAGGGAGAAACCCGAATGAAGCTTGCAGTCGGTTTTCTGATCGGCATGCTGGGCGCCGCGGGGCTCCAGGACGAGTGGAAGCCGCTCGTGCTTGCGCCGGTCGAGCCCGCACCTGACAGCGCCGCCGCGGTCGGGCTCACGTTGACGCCGTCCCCGGGGACGATCGACATCGTGCTCGGCGTGGACAACCCCTGTCAGGCGAAGATCACCGCCACGCAGCAACCGCACGGCGCTGTCGTGAAGATCCGTCTGATCGGTCCGCCGACGGACCGCCGCTGCCCCGGCCAGAAGATCGAGACCTACAAGGCCACCGTCTCCGGCCTCAAGCAGAAGCAGTATCAGGTCATCGTCTACACCGCCGACGCCAAGAAGCACTGGCGCCCATGGAAAGCCGGCGTCACCGACGTCCCATGACTCCCGAAGAGCTCGATCGCCTCTGGCAGGACCCGCGTTTCTGGAGTCCGATCGGCATCTATCGCTGCCCACTTGATCCGCGGATCGTCGTGCCCAAGCGCATCCGCTGGGCCGGCTGGACGCTCAACTTCGCCCGCCGAGCGGCATGGCCGGTGCTGCTCGGCTCGGTCGTTCTCGCCGCCGGGCCCACGCTCCTCGTCGTCCTTAGCGGTCGGGCCGGGCCGCTCCAGGTGATCCTGACCACGGCAGCGTCGGTCGCTCTCATCGTCGCGCTCTCCGCCTGGGAAGCATCCCGGCCCCGGGCATGAAACAGGTGATCGTCGTCAATGGCGCGCTGGAGCTGCCTGCCGGAAAGCTCGCGGCCCAGGTCGCCCATGCCGCGGTGGCGGGGTTCCTCGCCGCGACGGACCCGGCCCGGCGTCGCTGGCTGGAGGAGGGCATGCCGAAGGTGGTGCTGCGCGGGGGCGACGCGACCGAGCTCGAGCGGCTGCGGGACATCGCCGAGGCC